>NZ_QOZT01000076.1:0-19032 GCF_003345135.1 Acidovorax sp. BoFeN1 | reverse complement strand
GGCCCCAGTGGTGGTGTTCGGCCCGGTGAGCCTGGTCAACGGCAAGGTGCTGTTCTCGGACTTTTTCATCAAGCCCAACTACTCGGCCGACCTGACCGAGCTGACCGGCAAGCTCAGCGCGTTCTCGTCCCAACCTGCGGGCAGCGAGCCCGTGCTGGCCGACCTGGAGCTGCGCGGGCGCGCCGAGGGCTCGGCATCGCTGGAGATCACCGGCAAGCTCAATCCGCTGGCCAAGCCGCTGGCGCTCGATATCCAGGGCAAGGTGCGCGACCTCGAACTGCCGCCCCTTACGCCTTATTCGGTGAAATACGCGGGCCATGGCATCGAGCGCGGCAAGCTCAGCATGGATGTGTCCTACAAGGTGCTGCCCAACGGCGAGCTCACGGCCAGCAACAAGCTGGTGCTCAACCAGCTGACCTTCGGCGAAGCCGTGGAGGGCGCCCCCAACAGCCTGCCGGTGAAGCTGGCCGTGGCCCTGCTGTCCGACAGCCGTGGCGTGATCGACCTCGACCTGCCCATCAGCGGCTCGCTGAACGACCCGCAATTTCGCATCGGCCCCGTCATCTTCAAAATCATCGTCAACCTGATCGGCAAGGCCATCACCGCCCCGTTCAGCCTGCTGGCCCGCGCTTTTGGCGGTGGTGACGAACTGAGCAGCGTGGCCTTTGCCCCGGGCAGTGCCGCCCTCACGCCCGAGGCCCGGCAGGGCCTGGACAAGGTGGCCAAAGCGCTCACCGAACGGCCCGCGCTCAAGATCACCGTCACCGGCACGGCCAGCCTCGAGCGCGAACGCGACGCCATCCAGCGCGAGCGCCTGCAAGCGCTGGTGCACGCCGCAAAACGCCGCGCGGCCCCCGCCGACACCACCCCCGTGCAGGCCGCCGAATACCCGGCGCTGCTCAAAGAGGTGTACCGCCGCGCCGACATGCCCAAGCCGCGCAACCTGGTGGGCATGGCCAAAGACCTGCCAGTGCCCGAGATGGAAGCCCTGCTGCTGGCCCACCTGCCCGCCGCCACCGAAGACGAGGCCACCGAGCTGGCCACACAGCGCGGCCAGGCCGTCAAGGCTTATCTGGCCGAGCAAAAGCTGCCCGAGGAGCGCCTGTTCATCGCCGCACCCAAGGCCGCCAAGCCCGACGAAAAATGGACGCCCCAGGCCCAGTTGAACCTGGCAGCACAATAAGGCAGGCCGCGGGCTCCAGGCAGGGCGCTCCGGCGCGCCCGGCCGGGGGCGCCGGAACCAACCGCTGCGCCGAGCGCTCACACCCTCTAACCATGCCCCAACGCCTGCTCCCCCGCCTCTTTTTCGCTCTGCTTTTTATAGCTGCTAGCACTCTATCCACGGGCGCCAACGCCCAATTTAGCCAAAAATCCAGCGCCGCAGCCGGCAGCGTGGTCACCACACCCTATGTGCGCGCCGAGCTGCTGGCCCATGCGCCCCAGGGCGTGGCGCCCGGCCAGCCGCTGTGGCTGGGCCTGCAAATCACCCACCAGCCCGAGTGGCACACCTACTGGAAGAACCCCGGCGACTCTGGCCTGCCCACCGAACTGGTCTGGACGCTGCCCGCCGGCCTGGACGCTGGCGAAATCGCCTGGCCCCTGCCCCGAAAGATCCCCATCGGCACGCTGGCCAACTATGGCTACGAAGGCACGGTGCTGCTGCCCGTGCCCGTAACGGTGGCCAGCACCTTCGCCCCCGGCCCGCTGACCAAGGACGCCACCATCGAGCTGCGCGCCTCGTGGCTGGTGTGCCGCAAAGAGTGCATCCCCGAAGAAGGCGTGTTCACGCTGAAGCTGCCCATCCAGAGCACCACGGCGCTGCACGGCGGCGCATTCGAGGCCGCCGCCAGGGCGCAGCCGCAACCCGTGCTGGCGGGCACCGGCGGCAGCGGGCCAGAGAGCCAGGCGCAATTGGCCGATGGCAACGCGCTGCAGATCAGCGTGCACGGCCTGCCCGTGGCGCTGCGGGGCAAAACGCTGGACCTGTTCCCCGAAACCGGCGAGATCATCGACAACGCCGCGCCGTGGCCCCAGGCCTGGAACGGCAACGTGTGGACGGCCACTGTGCCGCTGTCGCCCCAGCGCAGCGCCAGCCCCAGCCTGATGCCGGTGGTGCTGGCCGAGAAGACATCCGGGCAAGAAACCGCAGGCCACGCCACCGGCCCTGACACACGCACGGGCTACCGCGCCGAGCTGAAGGTGCTGGGCACCTGGCCCCAGGGCGCTGCCGTGGCCACCGTATCGCCCGCGCTGGAGGCTGCGCTCAAGGCCAATGCGGCGCAGGCGGGCGGCACCGCCGCCACCAATGCGGCAACGGCAACGCCAGGCGGCGGGGCCTCGTCCCTCACCCTCACGGCTGCGCTCCTGGGCGCCTTGCTGGGGGGCCTCATCCTCAACCTCATGCCCTGCGTGTTCCCGGTGCTGGCCATCAAGGTGGTGGGGTTCACCCAGCATGCGCAAGACCGCCGCGCCCACCGCATCAGTGGCATCGCCTACACGGCGGGCGTGGTGCTGTCGTTCATCGCGCTGGGCGCACTCATGCTGGGCCTGCGCGCGGCGGGCGAGGCCATTGGCTGGGGCTTTCAGCTGCAGTCGCCCGCCGTGGTGGCGGGGCTGGCGGCACTGTTCACGCTGATTGCGCTGAATCTCGCTGGGGTGTTCGAGTTCGGGCATTTCCTGCCGTCGTCGGTGGCCAGCCTGCAGGCGCGCCACCCAGTGGCCGACAGCTTTTTGACCGGCGTGCTGGCCGTGGCCGTGGCCTCGCCCTGCACGGCGCCGTTCATGGGCGCCTCACTGGGCCTCACGGCCACACTGCCCGCACCGCAGGCGCTGGCCGTGTTTGCGGCGCTGGGCCTGGGCTTGGCGCTGCCGTACCTGGCCGCGAGCTTTGTGCCCGCCGTGGCCCGCGCACTGCCGCGCCCCGGCGCCTGGATGGACACTTTCCGCAAGCTCATGGCCTTTCCCATGCTGGCCACCGTGGTGTGGCTGGTCTGGGTGCTGGGCCAGCAAAGTGGCATCGACGGCGCGGGCGCACTGCTGATCCTTCTGGTGGGGCTGGCCATGGTGGTGTGGGCGCTGTCGCTGGCGGGCCGTGCCCGCTGGTGGATGGGCGCTGTGTCCATCGCGGCGCTGGCGCTGCTGGTCTGGGCCTTTGCACCGCAGGTGACCACCCCTGCAGCCACCGCCACGGCAGCATCCAGCGCCGAAGCCGCTGCAGGCACGGGCACCGGCTGGCAGCCCTGGACACCCGGCGCGGCCGAGCAGATCGTGGCCACTGGCCGCCCGGTGTTTGTGGACTTCACGGCCGCCTGGTGCGTGACCTGCCAATACAACAAGAAGACCACGCTGGCCAACGTCGACGTGCTGGCCGACTTGCAAGCCAAGAACGTGGCCCTGCTGCGCGCCGACTGGACGCGCCGCGACCCCGCCATCACGGCGGCTCTCACCGCGCTGGGCCGCAGCGGCGTTCCCGTGTATGTGTTCTACCGCCCCGGCAAGCCGCCGGTGGTGCTGACGGAAGTGCTGAGCGTGGACGAGGTGCGGGCGGTGCTGGCCGACCTGTAGCGGCGCAAGGGGCGGGCAGCGCACATGCGCGGTCATGCTTGCGTACACTGCCACGCATGAGCCGCACCCCCGACACCATCAGCACCTTGCGCGACGTGCTGGGCCGCTGCCGCACCATTGCGGTGGTGGGCCTGTCGCCGCAATGGCACCGCCCCAGTTTCTTTGCCGCCAAGTACATGCAGGCGCATGGCTACCGCATCGTGCCGGTGAACCCGGTGGTGGCGCAGGGCGGCGGCAGCATCCTGGGCGAGATCTGCTTCGCCAGCCTGTCCGACGCGGGGCAGGCCATCGCCCGCCAGGGCGGGCGCATCGACATGGTGGACTGCTTTCGCAAAAGCGAAGACATCCCACCGCTGGCCGAGGATGCCATTGCCATTGGCGCCAGCTGCCTGTGGCTGCAGCTCGGCGTGGTCAATGAAGACGCTGCCCGGCGCGCCGAAGACGCGGGCCTGCAGGTCATACAGAACCGCTGCGTAAAAATTGAACACGCGCGCCTGTTTGGCGGCCTGGGCTGGATGGGCGTGAACACCGGCGTGATCACCGCCAAGCGGCTGCGGCAGCTGCCCTACTGACTGGCCACTCCTGTTTTAATAGCTGCTTGCGCTTTATAAATAAGCGCTTGCGGCCAATTTGATGCCAAACCGCCATGAGCAACTCTCCCCACCAAGCCGACCATGCCTATGGTTTTGGCACCCGCGCCATCCACGCCGGCGCCCAGCCCGACCCGGTGACCGGCGCGCGCGCCACGCCCATCCACCAGACAACGAGCTTTGTGTTTGACAGCGCCGAGCACGCCAGCAGCCTGTTCAACCTGCAAACCTTCGGCAATGTCTACAGCCGCATCAGCAACCCGACGGTGGCGGTGTTCGAGGAACGCATCGCCAGCCTGGAAAACGGCCGCGCCGCGCTGGCCTGCGCCAGCGGCATGGCCGCGCAGATGGCGGCGCTGCTGGCCATTCTCAAAACCGGCGACCACATCGTGGCCGCGAGCACGCTGTATGGCGGCACGGTGGGGCAGCTGGGCGTGGGGTTTGCGCGCCTCGGTATCGAGACCACGTTTGTCGACCCGGCCGACCCCGAGAACTTTGCCCGCGCCATGCGCCCCAACACGCGCGCGGTGTATGGCGAAACCATCGGCAACCCGCTGGTCAACGTGCTCGACATCGCCGCCATCGCGGACGTGGCGCACGCGCACGGCGTGCCGCTGGTCATCGACAACACCGTGGCCAGCCCCTACCTGTGCAACCCGCTGCAGTTTGGCGCCGACATCGTGGTGCACAGCGCCACCAAGTACATCGGCGGCCACGGCACCACCATGGGCGGCGTGGTGGTGGAAGGCGGCAAGTTTCCGTGGGACAACGGCAAGTTCCCCGAGATGGTGGAACCCAGCCGTGCGTACCACGGCGTAAAGTTCTACGAGACCTTTGGCGATTTTGGCTACACCATGAAGGCGCGCATGGAGGTCAACCGCACCTTTGGCGGCGTGCTCTCGCCCATGAACGCCTGGCAGTTGCTGCAGGGCGCCGAAACGCTGCACCTGCGCATGCGCGAGCACTGCCGCAACGCGCTGAAGGTGGCGCAGTTTCTGCAGGGCCACCCGCAGGTGCAGTGGGTCAACTACCCGGGCCTGCCCGGCTCGCCGTACCACGCGCTGGCGCACAAGCAGTTCCGCGCGGTGGACGGCCACCCCGGCGCCTCGGGCATCCTGACCTTTGGCGTCAAAAGTGCAAAGGGTGGCGGCGCGGCCGCGGGCGAGAAGTTCATCGACGCGTGCGAGTTTTTGAGCCACCTGGCCAACATTGGCGACGCCAAGACGCTGGTGATCCACCCCGCCTCGACCACGCACCGCCAGCTCAATGACGAAGAACTGGCCCGGGCCGGCGTGAGCGCCGACATGGTGCGCCTGAGCGTCGGCATCGAGGACGTGGACGACATCCTGTGGGATATCGACCAGGCACTGGGGCGGGCCACGGCCTGATTCCATTTTTATGGTTCCGGCACTCTGAGATCTCCGCCGCCATCCGGGCTGCGCGCATCGACACCGGCTGGTCAATGCTCCGCAGGCGGTGTGGTGCCAACTGCCGCGCGGCAGCGCTGCCAGCGGCGCCCGCGCTGCACGGCCGGCGCCAGCCACAGGATGTGCACGGCCACATAACCCAGCGCTGCCAGCAGCAGCCCCAGCGTGGGCAACCCCACCAGCAGCGGGGTGCCCAGGGCCTGCATCCATGCGGCCAGCGCCTGCACTGAAAACGCGCCGTCGGGTGCCACGCTGCCCCAGGCGGGCATGACCTGTTCTCCGGGCATCACCAGCGCGCCCAGGTAAAAGGCCAGCGCATACAGCGGCACGATCGTCAGGGGGTTGGTATAGAACGTGGTCATGCCGCCCGCCACCACATTGCCGCGCAGCCAGGCGCAGGCCAGCAGGGTGCCAGGCAACTGCAGCGGGCCGGGAATGAGCCCGCAGAACATGCCCGCCGCTACACCCCGGGCCAGCGGCTGGCGCTGAAAACGGAACAGCGCGCGCTGCTCCAGCCAGGGCTGCAGGCGCAGCAGCCAGGGCCGGTCCATGTGGCTCCGCACGCGGGGCTCCAGCCCCCGTAACCAGCGGCGCAAGCTGCACAGCATCTGCATGGCGGTCAACACTCAGCCTTTGGGGGGCAGGGCCGGCGAGCCTTGGCTCGACGCCCGCAGCGACAGCACGATGGAGCCGGCGATCAGCGCAGCCGTGACCAGCAGGGCATAGCCAATCGGGATCTTCACCAGGTCGATGAGCAGCATCTTGCCGCCGATGAACACCAGCACCAGGGCCAGGCCATAGGCCAGCAGGTGAAAGCGGTTGGCCAGGTCGGCCAGCAGGAAATACAGCGCGCGCAGGCCCAGGATGGCGAAGATGTTGGCCGTGAGCACGATGAACGGGTCGCTGGTGATGGCAAAGATGGCGGGGATGCTGTCCACCGCAAAGATGATGTCGGTGGTGCCGATCAGCACCAGCACCACGAACAGCGGGGTGTAGTGCTTGACGCCGTCGATCATGGTGCTGAGCTTTTCGCCGTCAAACCGGTCAGTGATGCGCATGCGCTTTTTCAGCAGGGTGAGCACCGGATTGGTGGCAATGTCGGGCTCCTGCCCTGCGGCAAACCACATTTTCGCGCCGGTAAACACCAGAAATGCGCCAAATACATACAAAAGCCAGTGGAAGGTGGCCAGCAGCCAGGCGCCCACCAGAATCAGCAGCGTGCGCAGCACGATGGCGCCGATGATGCCGATGATGAGCGCGCGCTTCTGGTATTGCGGCGGCACGGCAAAGTAGCTGAACAGCATCAAAAACACGAAGATGTTGTCGATCGACAGGCTTTTTTCCACCAGATAGCCGGTGATGAACTGCATTGACACCGTATTGGCCACCTCACGGCCCTGGCTGCCGTCCAGATACCACCACAGGATGGCCACAAACACAAAGGCCAGCGAGAACCACAAAACGCTCCAGCGCACGGCCTCTTTCATCGTGACCTTGTGCGCGCCCTGGCGCTCCATCACCAACAGGTCGATGGCAATGGCCACCACCACAAAGACGGCAAATCCCGCCCACATCCACCAGGTTCCTATCGTTTCCATGCTTTTTCTCCGAAAGGGAATTTGTTTTGCCCACCGCTCGCCTTGGGCACAGGGCTGCACTGTAGGGGCGGCATCGATTCTTAAAAACCTGTCAAATTGGTAGCATTGGTTCGGTTTTTACGAACCCCACCGCTTCACCCACCGAAAGCCCCCCATGAGCCAAAGCTTCAATTACCGCCATCTTTTCTACTTCTGGGTGGTGGCCAAGGAAGGCGGCATTGCCCGCGCCGCCGAGCGGCTGGACATGGCCGTGCAGACCATCAGCGCCCAGGTGCGCGAGCTGGAAAAGTCGCTGGGCGTAAGCCTGCTGCGCAGTGAGGGCCGCAACCTGGTGCTGACCGACGCCGGCGTGGCGGCGCTGCACGAGGCCGACCACATCTTTGCGCTGGGTGAGCTGCTGCCCGTGCGCGTGCGCGAGGCCGCCAGCGGCCAGACGCTGCGGCTGAACCTGGGCATCTCTGACGGCATTGCCAAGCTGGCCGTGCACCGGCTGCTGACGCCCGTGCTGGACGAGCCCCACCTGCGGCTGCTGTGCCATGAGGGCGAATTTCAGCCGCTTTTGGGCGAGCTGGCACTGCACAAGCTCGACGCCGTGCTGGCCGACCGCGCGGCGCCCCCCAACCCCGCCCTGCGCACCACCAGCCAGCTGCTGGGCAGCAGCGCCATTGCCTGGTATGCCCCGCCGCTATGGGCCGAGGCAGCGGCCAACGGCTTTCCGCACAGCCTGGCCGTGGTGCCGGTGCTGCTGCCCACCGACCACGCCGCCATGCGCGCACGCATCGACCACTGGCTGGAGCGCGAGCGCATCCGCCCGCGGATTGCCGGCGAGTTTGAAGACAGCGCCCTCTTGAGCACCTTTGCCGCCACCGGCATGGGCGTGATGCCCGCGCCGGTATCGCTGGGCGAGCACCTGGCGCAAACCCACGGACTGGTGCAGGTGGGCAGCACGCCCGAGGTGCAGGAGCAGTTTCACCTGATCTACAGCGCACGCAAGGTCATGCACCCGCTGCTGACAAGGCTGCTGGAGGCAGGCAAGATCGGAACGCTATTAAATTAATAGCTTATAGCGCTTATTCATCAATGGCCAGAAGCCAAAAACACCCAAACTTCGAACCACAACCCGCTGGATGTACAGCGTTTGCGGCCCATCCCCGCGAGCAGGCCGACGCAGCAGGAGGACCGCTTCTTCCAGACCGAAACCCGGGCCAGTGGCCTGCGCCAGCGCGCCCTGCGACAATTGCGGGCATGAGCACCACCTTCGCCCCCCTCACCAACGACACCTTTTTGCGCGCCTGCCGCCGCCAAGCCACCGACTACACCCCCCTGTGGCTGATGCGCCAGGCGGGCCGCTATTTGCCTGAATACAAGGCCACGCGTGCCCAGGCGGGCAGCTTCATGGGTCTGGCCACCAATGTGGACTACGCCACCGAAGTGACCCTGCAGCCGCTGGAGCGTTTCCCGCTCGACGCTGCCATTTTGTTCAGCGACATCCTCACCGTGCCCGACGCCATGGGCCTGGGCCTGACGTTTGCCGAGGGCGAGGGCCCACGCTTTGCCCAATCGATCCGCACCGAGGCCGACGTGGCCCAACTGGCCGTGCCCGACATGGACAAGCTGCGCTACGTGTTTGACGCCGTCACCAGCATCCGCAAGGCGCTCAATGGCCGTGTTCCCTTGATCGGATTTTCGGGCAGCCCCTGGACGCTGGCCTGCTACATGGTCGAGGGCAAGGGCTCGGACGACTACCGCCTTGTCAAGACGCTGATGTACAGCCGCCCCGACCTGATGCACCGCATCCTGGCCGTGAACGCCGACGCCGTGGCGCAGTACCTGAACGCCCAGATCGACGCGGGCGCCCAGGCCGTGATGATTTTTGACAGCTGGGGCGGCGTGCTGGCCGACGGCGCGTTTCAGGAGTTCAGCCTGGCCTACACCCGCCGCGTGCTGGCGCAACTCAAGCGCACCGGCGTGGACGGCACCGACGTGCCGCGCATCGTCTTCACCAAGGGCGGCGGCATCTGGCTCGACGACATGAAGGACATCGACTGCGAGGTGCTGGGCCTGGACTGGACGGCCAACCTGGGCAAGGCGCGCGCCATTGTCGGCGGCCAGGTGGGCGGCCCCGGCAAGGCGCTGCAAGGCAACATCGATCCCAATGTGCTGTTTGCCCCGCCCGCGCAGATCGTGACCCAGGTGCATGCCGTGCTCGACAGCTTCGGCAAGCCGCACACCGACAAGACCACCACCGGCCCCACGCACATCTTCAACCTGGGCCACGGCATCAGCCAGTTCACGCCACCCGAGCATGTGGCGGCGCTGGTCGAGGCAGTGCATGGCTACTCACGGGCGCAGCGCCAGCGGTGAACACAGGGGCAACCGCCCCGTGCACCAGCCGGGGGCGTCCCGGCCCTGGTTATGCACAAACCGGGCGCAGCGGCCGCCACCACGCCCTGCCCCGTGCGCCCCGTCGAAACAATCTTTGACAGCTCGCAAAGTTTGATCTAAGTATTTGATTTCAAACGAGTTAATTCCAATGCCTATTTTCTGGGCAATCTAGCCAGAGCACGTAATTTCAAGGGCTTGCAAGCCAAATCCAGGGGATATCAACAAAGTTATCCACAGAAATTCTGAATTTCCTGCAAATACCTTGTGAAATCAAGGACTTGGAGCCCAAAGTGAACCAGTTTTTGAAGATCCCCGCCAACGGCTAGCACAAAACGGGGGCGTTTTCCCCTCTTGACGTACCCCGGCTGTACGACTTATGCACACAAATGGTGGTGCGGCGCAGCAAAATGACGGGTGAGCGCGCTACCACAAAAATTTCGCAAAAATTTCTTCAGATGATTGATTCATAAGGATTTTTTGCCGGCGCCATTTTTCCGGGCAATCTGTTGCAAGCCAGTATTCATGCGGCCTGGCAGCGCATCCCGGCAGGATGTCAACAAAGTTATCCACAGAAATCCGGGATTACTCCCCAATGCCTGCCAGATCAAGCACTTAGCCGCCACATCCCCGCACCACATCAACAAGCGGTTGTAACCCTTGCCTGTTCATCCCTCCATCGTCCATGTGGCCCTGCACACCCCGTCGCACAGCGGCGTGGGCGACCTGCTGAGCTACGCCAGTGAGCGCCCGCTTGCGCCCGGCACGCTGGTGCGCGTGCCGCTGGGCAGCCGCGAGGTGCTGGGCGTGGTGTGGGATGGCGACCAGGCCACCGGCGAGTTGCCCGACGGCGCCACCCTGCGCGCCATTGCCGGGGTGCTGGAAGGCGTGGCGCCGCTCGATGCGCACTGGCGCCGCCTGGTGGCGTTTGCGGCGCGCTACTACCAGCGCGCGCTGGGCGAGGTGGCCCTGGCCGCCCTGCCCCCGCAGCTGCGCGACCTGAACCCCGAGCAGCTGGCCCGGCGCCTGCGCCGCCCGGCCACGCCGGCAGGCGACACGTCAGACACTATTGAAAACATAGCACTTACCGCAGAGCAGGAGAGCGCCAGAGCCCGAATTGCTGCCGAAAAAGGCCCCTTCCTGCTGTTTGGCAGCACCGGCAGCGGCAAGACCGAGGTGTACCTGCGCTGCGTGCAGGAAATGCTGGAGACCGACAAGGGCGATGGATTTCCGGCCCAGGCGCTGGTGATGGTGCCCGAGATCAACCTCACGCCGCAGCTCGAAGAGCGCTTTGTGGGCCGCTTTGCCCCCCGCTTTGGTGCGGGCGCCGTGGTGTCGCTGCACAGCGGCATGACCAACCCGCAGCGCCTGAAAAGCTGGCTGGCCGCGCACAGCGGCAGCGCGCGCATTGTGCTGGGCACGCGCATGGCGGTGTTTGCCAGCCTGCCGGGGCTAAAACTCATCGTGGTCGATGAGGAGCACGACCCCAGCTACAAGCAGCAGGAAGGCGCCCGCTACTCGGCGCGCGACCTGGCCATCTGGCGCGGGCGCGAGCAGGGCGCCAAGGTGCTGCTGGGCTCGGCCACGCCGTCGCTGGAAAGCTGGCACGCCAGCCGCCCGCCCACGCCCGAAGACCCCGAGGGCGGGCGCTACGTGCGACTGCACATGCCCAGCCGAATCGGTGCCGGCGCCCTGGCCCGCGTGCGGCGGGTGGACATGAACCAGCAGCCCCGTCGCACCGTGTTCAGCGCGCCGCTGCTGCAGGCCATCACCGAGCGCGTGGCGCGTGGCGAGCAAAGCATGATCTTGCTGAACCGCCGCGGCTATGCCCCCGTGCTGCACTGCGTGGACTGCGGCTGGAAAAGCGACTGCCCCCACTGCAGCGCGCACCAGGTCTTTCACAAGACCGACCGCACCCTGCGCTGCCACCACTGCGGGTTCACGGTGCGCGTGCCCCACCACTGCCCCAGCTGCGGCAGCCCCGACATCCACCCCATGGGCCGGGGCACCGAGCAGCTCGAAGAGCAACTGGGCGCCCTGCTGCGCAACGTGCAGCGGCCCGATGGCGACCCTGCCCGCATCGCCCGCATCGACGCCGACACCACCAAGGCCAAGGGCGCGCTGGAGGCGCAGCTGGCGCAGGTGCATTCGGGCGAGGTGGATGTGCTGGTGGGCACGCAGATGATTGCCAAGGGCCACGACTTTCGGCGCATCACGCTGGTGGCCGCCGTGCAGCCCGACGGCGCCCTGTTCAGCAGCGACTTTCGTGCGCCTGAGCGGCTGTTTGCACTGCTCATGCAGGCCGCAGGACGCGCCGGGCGCGACGCCGCCTACATGGCCGCGCAGGGCACGCAGTGCGAAATGTGGGTGCAGAGCTTTCACCCCCAGCACGCCGTGTTCGAGGCGCTGCGCACGCACGACTACCCCGCCTTTGCCACCCAGCAATTGAAGGAACGCGAAGAGGCCGCCATGCCCCCGTTCTCATACCAGGCGCTGGTACGGGCCGACGCCCGCACGCAGGAGGTGGCCCAGGGATTCCTGTCGGCCGCCACCGCCGCAGCCCATGCGACGGGCCTGCCTGGGCTCGACCTGGTGACCCTGTTCCCGCCCGTGCCCCTCACCATCCAGCGCGTGGCCAATGTAGAACGCGCCCAGATGCTCATGGAAAGCCCCAGCCGCGCTGCGCTGCAGCGCTTTCTGGCCGCCTGGCAGCCCGTGCTGCAAACCACCCGCAGCCAGCCCGAGCACAAGGGCCTGATCCGCTGGCTGGTGGATGTGGACCCGCTGGCGATTTGAGATGGTTTTTGGCTCTTGCGCTTGCTGGACAAGCGCTAAGGATGACCTGCATAACCCTCGCGCGTCGGTGGTAGTGCGGATCGGGATGGGCCGCAAGGCGTCTTTTTGCAGCCAATAGCCCCGCTATTGGCAAGAAAAGCAACGCAGCGGACCGCCCGAGACCGCGCTGCCACAGACCGCAGGGAGTTATGCAGATCATCCCTCGAAGCTATCGAAATGGATGTAAATCACAGAGCCGAAGCGGCACCTCGGTACGCCGTGGGTGCGCATGCACGATCTGCCGCTGCAGCGCAGCGTGCCAACCTACAAGTGGAAGTCGCCCGCGGCTTCCGGCTGGTAAAGCACTTTTTCAATCCGGATGTGGCAGGTCCGGTCCGGAATCCGCCAGCTGAAGGCATCGCCCGCCTTGTAGCCCAGGATCGCGGTGCCGATGCCGGAGCAAACCGACAGTTTCCCGGCACGGTCGTCCGCGTCCTCCGGGTACACCAGCGCCACTTCCAGTTCCTCGTCGTCCACCTGCAGCAAGGCCCGGGAGTTCATCGTGACAACATCCTCGGCCACGTTCCAGGGATCGACGACGATGGCCCGCTCGATCTCGTGCTCCAGCTCAAAAACCTCCGAGCCGCGGTCAAGCTCGACCAGGCTCCTGAGCCGGGCCTTGTCAATCTCGGTGATGTAGATGTCGGCGGCGTGCACCGCAGGGCTTTCGCGCAAGAGCCGGAGATAGCGCTCCGAGCTCATGGAAAGCGACTTCATCGCAGGCGTTTCGCTTTCCAGCAAAAAGCCGCTGTGCAGGAAGGCCTTCAGCGAGCGCGCATTGTCCGGGTGGATCTTGGCGATGAGCTTCTCGGCCCGCATGTCGAAGAAGGCGAGCTTCATGCCTTCGCGGATGGCGCTGGCGCCGAGCTTGCGGCCCCAGTTGTCGCGGTTGCCGATGACCAGCACCATTTCGCAGTCCCGTCCCACCTTGACGAGGCGCACAAAGCCCACCGGCACGTCCTGCCCGTCGTAGGCCATGAAGAACCGGCCGCCCTGGTTGAACAGATGGGTCAGAATCGGCAACTGGACGCGCCCGATGACCTGCTCGATGAACCGGGAGACATGGCGCGAATCGCTCAGGTAGCGGGTGACGTCCTCGTCTTCCAGCCAGTCCATCAGGGTCAGCGCGTTGGCCCGGGTGATCTCGGGGCACAGAGCAATAAAAGGCTTGTTCATCTTCACCACCTTTGGTTTCAAGAATGAAAGCCTTTCAGGGCCACGGCCGTGACGGTTCTTTCGGTTAACGTTTCATTTTAAAGCGGTACGCGGGTGCAGGCGTTCGACGCATTGCAAAAACCCCTGCATTGCGTGCGACGTATGGGCCAGCGCTGAAGCGCCAGAGTTCACCGCGAAACGATCGCTTGCGCCATGTGAGCGAGCGGCCGCAACGGCTCGGCGCCCGCCATTCGAGGCAATTCGCCGGTGTCCGCTCGCAACGGGTGGCCTGTACCAACCGGGCCGGCCCGCGCAGCCAGACGATAAGTACGCTGGCCATTTAGCGGTGGCATTTTCTGGCAGACCGTCATAGAGTGACCCAATGCACGTCCCTCCCTGCCACGTCACCCACCTTGTCTATCGGCTTGGCACGGGTGGCATGGAAAACGTGGTGGTGCAACTCATTCGGCACCTGCCGCGCACATCGTTTCGGCACACCGTCATCGCACTCAGTGACATCGACCCCGAGTTTGCCCGGCGTCTTGATGGAACGGATGTGGAGCTCATCGCGCTCAACAAGCCGCCGGGGCAGCCCTATGCCCTGTACCCCAAGATCTATCGACTGTTGCGTCGCCTGAGGCCCGACGTGCTCCACAGCTGCAACCTGGGGGCGCTGGAGTTCGTGCCCGTGGCGGCACTCGCGCGGGTTCCGCTGCGTGTGCATGTCGAGCACGGACTGGACTTGCATGAAATCAATGGCAAATCGGCGCGCTACCGCCTGCTCAGACGGCTTTATCGCCCCTTTGTGAGCCAATACGTGGCGGTGTCAGTGGACCAGGCGCGCCAGTGTGCGCAGGTCGGAGCGGCCGCTGAGCGCGTGCACCTGATCCCCAATGGTGTGGACACGCGTGTGTTTCGTCCGCGCACCAGCGACGACGCCTTGCCGGTGGGTTTTCCGTTCCAGTGCGAACGGCACTGGGTCATTGGCACGGTGGGGCGCCAGGCGGACATCAAGAACCCCTTGCTGCTGGTGGACGCCTTTGTCCACCTGGTGCGTTCGGGCGCTCCCGGCACAGAACGCCTGCGGCTGGCCATGGTGGGTGACGGGCCATTGCACAGCGAGATGGCACAGCGGCTGCACAACGAAGGGTTGAGCGACCGCGCCTGGCTGCCGGGCGCGCGTTCGGACATTGCAGACATCCTGCGATCGTTCGACTGCTTCGTCCTCCCGTCCCTTTCAGAAGCGACGTCGTGCGCCCTCCAGGAGGCCATGGCCACGGGCCTGGCCATCGTGGCCACCAACGTTGGCGGCAACGCGGACGTGCTGGACCAGGGCCGGTGCGGCAGCCTGGTGCCCTCGGGCGACGCCACCGCGCTGGCGACCGAACTGCTGCGGCTCAGCCAATCGGGCCGGCCGAACGCCCAGGCGCAAGAAGCGCTCATCTCGGTGCAGCGCCGATACAGCCTTGAGACAGTGATCCAGCGCTATGGCGACCTCTTCCTGAGCGCGGCAACCCATGGCCCCCGTGAAGTAGCGGCACAGCAGCCGCCCCCCCCTCAAGACACCATGCATTGATCCCCGCGCAAAGAAGCGGATTCACCAACGGTCTCATCCCTCTTTGCATCCGAACGACGTCACTTTTTACCGCCATGAAAATACTCACGTTCTCTACCCTGTACCCCAATGCCGTCAAACAGCATCACGGCATCTTCACGGAAACCGCTCTGAAGAAGGTCATGGAGACGGGCAAGATCGAAACGGTGGTGGTGGCGCCGGTGCCATGGTTCCCGTTCACGCACAAGATGTTCGGCGACTATGCGGGCTTTGCGAAAGTGCCCACAGAGGAAATGCGCAGTGGCGTGCGCGTGCTACACCCCCGGTACTTTCTGCCGCCCAAGATGGGCATGCATATCGCGCCGTTTTTGATGGCCATGGCTTCCAGGTCCGCGATAGCCAGACTGATGGACGAAGGCTTTCAATTTGACGTCATCGATGCGCATTACTTCTACCCTGACGGGGTGGCAGCAACGCTGCTGGGGCGCTACTTCAACAAACCCGTCGTCATCAGCGCCCTGGGCACAGACATCAACCTGATCCCGAAGTTTTACCTGCCCCGGAAAATGATAGTGTGGGCAGGCAAAAATGCTGCGGCCGTCGTGACGGTCTGTGAAGCCCTGAAGACTGAACTGAAAAAGATTGGCTTGGCGCGCGAAGACATCATGCCGCTGCGCGACGGCGTCGATCTGGAATTGTTCAAACCCGTCGACCGGCCCACCACGCGGTCAGCGCTGGGAATCAGCGGCTTTACCTTGCTGTCGGTGGGTTACCTGGTGGCACGAAAAGGGCATCACCGCGCCATTGCCGCGCTCGCGTTGATGCCCGACGTGACCCTCGCCATCGCAGGCGGCGGCCCCGACGAGAACAAGCTCAGAAAACTGGCCACGGATCTCGGTGTTCAGAACCGCGTCAAGTTTCTGGGTGTGCTGTCGCAAAAAGAGCTTTGCCTTTACTACGGTGCCTGCGACGCCCTGGTTTTGGCCTCCAGCCGGGAAGGCTGGGCCAACGTGCTCCTGGAGTCGATGGCATGCGGCACCCCGGTGGTCGCCAGCAATATATGGGGAACACCGGAGGTCATCACCTCGCCCGAGGCTGGCGTCTTAATGCCCAGCAATACGCCGGCTGGCATTGCCCAGGCGGTGGCGCACCTGCGCAGCAACTACCCTCTGCACACCTCAACGCGGGCTTATGCAGAAAGGTTCAGCTGGTCGGACACCACGGCGGAAAAAGTGCGGATTTACAGCCGCTTGAGCCAGCAACCTGCATCAGCGCACTGAGTTTTTATTGCGCTTGAGCTTGCAACAGCCCTTATGCAATAAGCGCCAGCAGCTATCAAAATATAAGCACTCAGGTCAGCAACGCCACCGCCCCCGAAAAGCTCAGGAACGCCAGCGCAGTGGACACCAGAATGATGCGCGCAATGCGGCCGTTGTGGGCGCCGAATCGTTCGGCCAGCAGCGAGACATTGCTGGCGCTGGGCAGGGCGGCCAGCAGCACCAGCACCGTCAGCGCAAAGGGCGTGAGCGGCACACCCAGGGCGATGGCCGCCGTACCCACCGACCACACCAGCAGCGGGTGCACCAGCAGTTTGGCCAGGGCAATGGGCACGTAGTCGCGCACCAGCACCTGTTCGTGCTGGTTCATTTGCGAGCGCGCCAGCACGGCACCGATGGTGAACAGCGCCACGGGCGAGGCGGCGTCGGCCAGCATGGCCACGGTTTTTTCCACCGGGCCGGGCAGGGTGAACTGCAACGCCGAGGCCAGCGCCCCCAGCGCAATGGACCAGGGCATGGGGTTGGTGGCCATGCCCTTGAAGGCGCTCTTGAGCGCCACGCCCACGCCGTGGGTGCCCGCGCCGTCAAGGCGTGACAACGCAATGCACAGCGAGCTGGTGATGACCATGTCCACCACGATGGTGACGATGGCCGGGCCCGCGCTTTGCGCGCCCAGCAGCGCCACCAAGAGCGGCACGCCCATGAAGCCGGTGTTGGGGAAGGCGGCCACCAGGGCGCCAAAGGCGGCGTCGTTCCAGCCGATGCGCGCATTGCGCGTGAGGGCCACCGCGGCGCCCACCATGACCAGCGCGCACAGCAGGTAGACGCCGGCCACGGCCGGGTCGAGCAGCTGTGCGATGGGGGTGCTGGCGCCAAAGCGGTACAGCATGCACGGCAGCGCGAAATACAGCACGAAGGCGTTGAGCCCCGGAATGGCCGGCTGCGGCAGCACGCCGCGCCGGGCGGCCAGATAGCCGCACAGCACCAGCGCGAAGAAGGGGAAGGTGATGAGGAGGACAGACAGCACGGGAAAGATTGTCGGTGCTGCGCCCGGCGCCGGGGCGGTGCGGTCCGGGCCACGGTCAGCGCAAAGTCAGGCGGGGGTCATCGCACAGGGCGAATGCGCGGCGGATCGCAGGCTTGGGGGGTCTCTTCAGGGGGGTGCTTCTAAGGATTGCCTTCCACCGGATAACCAGGCGGAGAGCCGCAGACAGTGCGATTGCACGGCAAGGCTCTTCAACGACGTTAGCCGGTTGGAGGCATTCCTTGGTCACTGCTTGCGCTGGATGATCAGATTGCGCTTGGCGTCTTCGGGGTAGGCAAAGGTAATGGCGCCGTTTTTGACCATGCCGATGACCAGCATGTTGCGCGTGATGGCGTCCTTGTCGTCCACGCTGAAGGGCTTTTCGTAGGTGGACACCACGCCGTAATAGGTTTTCATCTTGCCTTCGAGCGATTCCTTGATGGCCTTGCCGGCCAGGTTGCCGTCGCGGATGCCCAGAAACGAATACATCAGCAGGTAGGTGGCGTCGTAGGCGTTGGCGGCTGCCATGGGCACGGCCACCTTGCGCTGGTATTTGCGGGTGTAGCTCGACAAAAAGGACGCCCGGCGCTCGTTGCTGGGCTCGGCAATGAAGGTCTGCACCATCAGCGCGCCTTCGGCGGCATCCTTGGCGCCATCCAGGAAGAACGGGAACGACAGCGTCCAGGGGCCCACCTGCGGCACCTTCCAGCCCAGGGCCTTCTTGCCATTGGCGATGACGGCGTTTTCCTGGCCCACGGTGTAGCTGTAGATCACTTCGGCGCCGGCGGTGCGCGCGGCGGCGAGTTCGGCCGAGAGGTCTTTCACGCCCAGCGCGAAGCGCGACACATGCACGGGCTTGAGGTTCTTGGCGGCCAGGGCGGCCACCACGTCGTTGTAGCCGCCTTCGCCATAGCCGGTGGTGTCGGCAAAGATGGCGACCTTGTCCCAGCCGCGCTTGACGATGTCCTCGACCATGAACGGGGCCTGCAGCGCATCGCGCCCCGTCACGCGAAAGATGTAGCTCTCGGGGGCGGGGTATTTGGCGGTGACGGCCGTGCCGGTGGCGCAGGGCACGATCAGCGGGGTCTTGGTGTCCTGGAACAGGTCGATGGCCTTCATCGCCACGCCGGTGTTGCAAAAGCCGATCGCGGCAACCACTTTTTCCTTGAGCAGCTCCTGGCTCACCTTGCGCCCCTGGTCCGGGTCGGCCGCGTCGTCCTTGACCACCAGTTCCAGCGGCCGCCCCAGGTAGCCACCCACTGCGTTGATTTCATCCACCGCCAGCTTGATGCCATTGAGCATGGGCACACCAAAATCGGCAGAGGGGCCAGTGAAAGGCCCCACCACACCGATGCGCACGGGCGTGGAGCTGCCGATCTGGGCCTGTGCAGGCAGGCAGGCCGCGCCCAGCAGCAAGCTGCCTACGGCCATTGCGCCCCACGAAGGGCGGCGTGCAACGCACAGGATCGAAAGAAAACGGTGCATGGAGGACATGGGTACAGACGTTGCAGCGCAACCGCTGGCAAGAAAAGTGATGAGATGGGTCAAGAGTATCAAACTGCAACGCCAAACGCCCTAGCGGGAATTCCCGAGACCACAGGTGGGGTGTCAGGGCGGCGTCAGGC
>NZ_QOZT01000075.1:0-19423 GCF_003345135.1 Acidovorax sp. BoFeN1 | reverse complement strand
CCCCCCTTGAGCCCCACCCCCATCAGCAGCGCTGCCAGCCAGACGCTGCCGATACCCGCAGCCAGGGTGGCCAGAATGATTGCTATTAAAGTCATAGCTATATGCGCTTGTTAGATATGCCTTAGCGGCATGTTTTAATAAAAATGCGGTGCACACGGTCCCAAAAAATGAAGCCGCCCCCGCGGTGGCCGGGGCGGCTTTTGCGTGGGGTGCGGCCGTTTCAGACCACGCCGTGCGCCTTGAACCAGGCCAGGGCGCGTTTCCAGCCGTCTTCGGCCGCTTCCTTGCGGTAGCTGGCGCGGTAGTCGGCATGAAAGGCGTGCGGCGCGTCAGGGTACACCACGAACTGTGACGCCTTGGCCGCGGCCGTGCCCTGGCCCAGGGCAGTTTTCATCTTATCAATCGTGTCAAGAGGGATGCCGGTGTCTTTTTCGCCATACAGGCCCAGCACAGGCGCCTTGAGGATGGGTGCCAGCTCCACAGGGTGTTTGGGCGTCAGGTTGCTCGCCTGCCCCACCAGGCGGCCATACCAGGCCACGCCCGCCTTGACCGGACCGTGCGCGGCATAAAGCCAGGTGATGCGGCCGCCCCAGCAAAAGCCCGTGATGCCCACGCGGGCCGGGTCGCCGCCATGGGCTGCGGCCCACTGCACGGCACCATCGAGGTCGGCCATCACCTGCGCGTCGGGCACCTTGGAGACCACCTCGGCCATGAGCTTGGCCATCTCGGTGAACTGCGACGGATCGCCCTGGCGCGCATACAGCTGGGGTGCAATGGCCAGATAGCCGGCCTTGGCAAAGCGCCTGCACGTATCGGCGATGTACTCGTGCACGCCAAAAATCTCCTGGATCACCAGCACCACGGGCAGCCCCGTCTTGCCCGCAGGCGCGGCGCGGTAGGCCGGCACCCTGAAGCCATTGACCGTGAAGCTCACCTCGCCCGCATCCAGCCCGTCGCCCGGGGTGGCGATGGCCGTTTGCGCCATCAGCGGCGCCGCCGCTGCCGCGTAACCCAGGCCCATGGCCACCTGCAAGGCGGTGCGCCGGGTGGCACCCGCCTCGGTGGCGCGACCGGGGAGCAAGGCGTTGACATCGGATCGGGCATCGTCATGCAGCATGGCGCATCTCCTGTAAATGCAAGGGTTGAAGAAAATCGAGGCAGCAGCCCAAAGGCTGGCGGACTTGGAAAGCATCAACTGCCCATGGGCCTGAGCGGGGGCCCATGGGTCACCGTCTATTGACTCCGTGACCGGCTGGAGGCTGGGGCTGCCAATCCGGCAAAAACTGACCGGGCCAATTTTCACCGATCGGCGCTGCCCATGCGACAGCCCCTGCGGCAACTCAGGCATCCGCCCCTTGCATTGGCATGGCCGGGCGCGCTCTGGGTGCAAGGGGGGCATTGCCCGGCACACAATTGCAAATCCGTCTATCGTCCAAAGCCACGCAGATTTCAGGCGCTACACCATGCACATCCTTCTCACCGGCTCCACCGGCTTCATTGGCCACACCCTGCAAACAGCGCTGCAGCGCGCGGGCCACACCGTGCACGGCGGTGTTTCGCCGCGCAGCCGCACGCTGCTGCCCGGCCAGGTGCCCATGGATTTTGCCCACGACACCACGGCCGCCGCCTGGCTGCCGCGCCTGCAAGACATCGACGCCGTGGTCAACGCCGTGGGCGTGCTGCGCGACACGCGCGCGCGCCCCATCGACGCCGTGCACCGCGACACCCCCATCGCCCTGTTCGACGCCTGCGCCCAGGCGGGCGTGCAGCGCGTGGTGCACATATCGGCACTGGGCATTGAAGGCAGCAGCACACGCTACGCCCAGACCAAGCTGGCGGCCGAGGCGCACCTGCAAACGCTGGCGGCACAAGGCACATTGCGCCCCGCCATCCTGCGCCCCAGCGTGGTGTATGGCAAAGGCGGCGACAGCAGCGCCCTGTTCATGAACCTGGCGCGCCTGCCCTTGGCGCTGTTCCCCGGGCCCATGCTCACAGCGCGTGTGCAGCCGGTGTCGGTGCACGACCTGGCCGCTGCCGTGGTGGCATTGCTGGGCCCGGCGCTTCAGCACACCGGCACCATCGAATGCACCGGCCCCGAGGCGCTGACCATGGGCGCCTTCATCGCCAGCCTGCGCCAGCAACTGGGCCACAGCCCCGCCACCGTGCTGCGCCTGCCGCAGCCGCTGACCACCTTGAGCGCGCGCCTGGGCGACGCCGTGCCCCAATCGCCCTGGTGCAGCGAAACCCTGGCCATGCTGGGCAGCGACAACGTGGGCAACCCGGCCGTCTTTGAGCAATTGCTGGGCAGAAAAAGCGTGCACTACAGCCAACTGGTGGCCACGGCCTGGCGCTGAGTTTTTAGGAAAAATTGGCCTCAAACGCTTGCCATATAAGCGCCATAAGCTATTAATACAATAGCAACTAAAACACCCCCAGCACCAGCCCCGCCGCCAGTGCCTCGCCCATCGCCCGGCAGCGCTCCAGGTCTTCATTGCCAATCTGCTTGGGCGCCAGGATGGCCTCGGGCGTCTGCGCGTGGGTGCACACGATCAGCGGCTCGGCCACGGGCTTGAGGCGCCAGCCAGTGGCGATGCGCACAATCTGCCGCGCCGCATTGCTGCCGTCACTGCCCGCGCACACCAGGCTGGCATACGGGCGGCCATTGACCTGGTCGAGCACCCCGTAATAACTGCGGTCAAAAAAGTCTTTCAGCTGCCCGCTCATGGCCGCCAGATTTTCGGGCGTGGCAAACACATAGCCATCTGCCGCCAGCACATCCTGCGGCCCGGCCTGCGCGGCGTGCAGCATGCGCACCGCGCAGGCCGCCTCTCCCGCCGCCCCGGCGCGCGCCGCCTCGGCCATCTGCCGCGTGCCACCCGTGAGCGAGTGGTAAACGATCAGCAGCGTTTTGGCAGAGCTCATGAGGAGATCAAAGAGCCATCGACGGCCGGCCCGCCATGGCCGCGCGCCAGCGCAGCAGGTGCGGGTGCTGCTCGCCGGGCTTTTGTTTGACCACACGCGCAAAGTCCACCGCCACCACCGCCGTGATGTCGGCCACGCTGAAGCGGTCGGCGGCAATAAAGTCGCGGCCCGCCAGGCGCTCGTTCAGCAGGGTAAAAAACTGCGCCACCCGCGCCAGACCGCGCTCGGCCAGCGCCGGGATTTGCGGGTAGTCCACCGCGCCCGGCAGCGCCCGGTTGGCCATGGCCGGCGCGCTGTTGCGCAGCGCCTCGGCAATCGCCAGCAGGCCTTCGAACTCCATGCGCCAGTTCCAGCTGGCAATTTCGGCTTTTTCCTCGGGGGTTTCGCCCAGCAGCGGTGGACTGGGGTAGCGCGCTTCCAGGTAGGCAGCAATGGCCGCGTTGTCGGTCAGCAGCAAGCCCTCTTGCGTGCGCAAGGCGGGCACCGTGCACTGCGGGTTGATGCGCCGATAAGCATCGCCCAGTTGCTCGCCACTGCGCAGGTCCACCTGCACGGTGTCGTGGGCAAGGCCCTTTTCGGCCAGAAAAATGCGGGCGCGGCGCGGGCTGGGCGCCGTGGCGCAGTCATACAAAGTGATCATGGCAAAGTCCTTGGCGGCGAGAAAGGGTCAGGAGGCGGGGTTCAGCTTGTCCTGCGTGCGGGTGTCAAAGTCACTCGCGTCATGCCTTTCGTGCAACTGGCTGGCCGGTTCGCCCCAGGTGCGGTTGACCTTGCGGCCGCGCTGCACCGCCGGGCGCTGGGCAATCTGGTCGGCCCAGCGCACCACATGGGTGTATTCATGCACCTGCAAAAATTCACCCGCCTCGTACAGCTGGCCCTTGGCCAGCGCGCCGTACCACGGCCAGGCTGCCATGTCGGCCACCGTGTATTCGCTGCCCGCCAGATACTCGTGCGCGGCCAGGCGCTGGTTGAGCACATCCATCTGGCACTTGACCTCCATGGCATACCGGTTGATCGGGTACTCATACTTCTCGGGCGCATAGGCATAAAAATGCCCGAACCCGCCGCCCAGAAACGGCGCACTGCCCATCTGCCAGAACAGCCACGACAGGCACTCGGCCCGCTGGGCAGGATCGGTGGGCACAAAGGCGCCAAATTTTTCCGCCAGGTACAACAGGATGGCGCCGGACTCGAACACGCGCACCGGCTCGGCCCCACTGCGGTCCATCAGCGCCGGAATCTTCGAATTGGGGTTGACGGCGACAAAGCCGCTGCTGAACTGCGCGCCCTCCTGAATGGGCACCAGCCAGGCGTCGTATTCGGCGCCACTGTGGCCCAGCGCCAGCAACTCTTCCAGCATGACCGTCACCTTGACGCCGTTGGGCGTGGCGAGGGAATAGAGCTGCAGCGGGTGCTTGCCCACGGGCAGGTCTTTATCGTGCGTGGCGCCAGCCACCGGGCGGTTGATGCTGGCGAACTTGCCGCCGCTCTCTTTGTTCCATTGCCAGATGGCGGGTGGGGTGTAGGGGGATGAATCGGTCATGTGGGGGATCCTTCAGGCAAATCGGATTACCAAGGGCTGCGTGGCCTCTTGCCGAATGAGTGTACTGATGCGGTTTGCGATCCGCTTTGCCTGAAACCCTTACGCAGCAAGGCATGCCCCGGGAACTACTCAAGGGCAGCAACGGCAATCGGCTCAGCGGTGAATGGCAGAGAACGCCCCGTTGCTGTCCTCCAGCCCTCACTGGTGAGTGACTTGTCCGCAGCGTTTGCCGTCCGTGCGCTTCGCACCGAACCTTGCGGCCTGCGCCTGGCAGCGGTCGTGCCAGTGGCGTTGCTTGATGAAGGACAGGCGGCCGCTTGTGGTACCGAAGCTGACCAGCGATTGACTCTTATTTGGACACCATTGACAGTCGCGCCTGAAGCCCGCCTTCGGTCCGATTGCTCAGCTCGACGTCTCCACCGTGGCTTCGGGCAATCTGACGCACGATGGCCAGCCCCAGGCCCGCGCCGCCCGTGTCGCGGCTGCGCGAGTGCTCGACGCGGTAGAAGGGTTCGAAGACTTTTTGCAGCTCGTCCCCGGGCAAGCCCGGCCCTTTGTCCTGCACCAGCACCTCCACGCCGTACGACCCGGTGGCGAGCACCACGTGGGCGTGGCCGCCGTACTTGAGGGCGTTGTCGATCAGGTTGGTCAGCGCACGCTTGAGCGCCTTTGACCGGCACGACCACTGCAGCGCGTCCGGTGCCTGCAGCGTGACCATGCCCACGCCCTGGTAGTCCTCGACCAAGCTCTCCACCAGCGCCACCAGATCGACGCGCTGCAGGGGTTCTTCCACCGCTTTGCCGCGCAGAAAATCCAGCGTGCCGTCCAGCAGTTGCATCATGTCGTCGGTGTCGGCCTGCAGCTGCGCGCGCAGCTGCGGATCGGCCATCATTTCGGTGCGCAGGCGCATGCGGGTGAGCGGCGTTTTGAGGTCGTGCGACACAGCGGCCAGAAAGCGCTCGCGCTCTTCAATGCCGCTGCGGATGCGCGACTGCATGGCGTTAAACGCCTGCGCCGCCTCGCGCACTTCGGTCGGGCCGGTCTCAGGCACGGGCGGGCTGCGCAGATCGCGCGACAGGCTGTGCGCCGCCCGAGCCAGTTCGGTCAGCGGGCGCACTGTGCTGCGCGCGGCCATTGCCACCAGCAGCACCACCACCACCAGCATCAGGCCCAGGTTGAACAGCAGGTTCCAGGGCAGCGCAAACACCCCCTCCGGCGCGCTGCCGTTTAGGCGCAGCCATTCGCCCGACGACAGCCGCAGGTGCAGCTTGAACGCGAACCGCCCCAGCCTCGGCAACTCGCTGGTGCGGACCTCGGCGCGCTGGCCGAGCACTTCGGTAATGTGGCCGGGCAGGTTGTCGAGCATCGACGGCGCCGCCGCGGTCGCTGGCGGTGCCGAATCGACGATGTGAATCTGCAGGCTGGGGGTGGATAACAGAGTGGCCATGGCCTGCCGCTGCGGGCCGGCCTGAACCTCGATCACCCGATAGATGGCCGCGATGCGTTGCGCCAATTCGTGGCTCACGGTGTGGCTCAGCGTGCGCTGCCGGTCCCACGACTGGAGCATTGAACCCGCGAGCTGCGCCATCAGCAGCCCGGCGCTCATCAGCAGCAGCAGGCGGCCAAACAGCGACTGCGGCCAGAGCTTCACAGCGCCTCCACGCTGGCCGCCAGCACGTAGCCTTCGCCGCGCACGGTCTTGATCAGGGTCGGTTCCTTGCCGTCGTCGCGCAGGCGCTTGCGCAGCCTCCCCACCAGCACGTCGATGCTGCGGTCGAACAGA
This sequence comes from Acidovorax sp. BoFeN1, assembly GCF_003345135.1. Taxonomy (NCBI): domain Bacteria; kingdom Pseudomonadati; phylum Pseudomonadota; class Betaproteobacteria; order Burkholderiales; family Comamonadaceae; genus Acidovorax; species Acidovorax sp. BoFeN1. The sequence continues at coordinate 13,175 of NZ_QOZT01000075.1, read as the reverse complement.
ATGGCTTCGCGGCCATTGGTCAGCTCCAGCAACTGGTCGCGCGAGAACACGCGGTGCGGGTGTTCCAGCAGCACGCGCAGCAACCGGAATTCGGCGCCCGAGAGCGGCACCACCAACCCGTCGGGCGCAGTCACGTTGCGCGAAGCCACCTCCAGCGTCCAGCCCGCGAAGCGGAACACTGCCACCTCTTCGGGCACCAGGTTGGTCGGCAGCGCCTGCGCGCGGCGCAGGATGCTGCGGATGCGCGCCAGCAGTTCGCGCGGGTTGAAGGGTTTGGCCAGGTAATCGTCGGCACCCATCTCCAGGCCCACGATGCGGTCGATCTCCGAGCCCCGCGCTGTGAGCATGAGGACGGGAATGTTCGAACGGCTGCGCAGATCGCGGCACAGGCTCAGACCGTCTTCGCCGGGCAGCATCAGGTCCAGCACCACCAGGTCGAAGCGGTGCTGCTCCATCAGGCGCCGCATCGCCTTGCCGTCGGCCGCGCTGGACACGCGGTAGCCGGCCTGGGTCAGATACTCCTCGATCAGGCGGCGGATTTCGCGGTCGTCATCGACGACCAGCAGGTGCTTGGGGGTGGGACTCATGTGCTTTTTTTGCCGGGGCGCATGCGCAGCAGCAGGCCATCCTTGACGACCCATTGATGGTACAGAGCGGCCAGCACGTGCACCGCCACCAGCGCCATCAGCAGGCGAGAGACCAGGCCGTGCACCTTGCGCAGCGTCCAGCCGTCCAGCGACTCGGGCAATGGCGCCGAGCCCAGCACCGCGGCCAACACGCCGCTCTGCAGCGCCAGCACCCCGCCGCTGACGGCCAACAGCAGCACCAACAGGTTCAGGCCCATGTGGCCCAGGTGCGCCCACTTTTCGGCGACGACGGCCGGCGGCCGGGGCTTGACCCGGCGCAGCACCACGCGCGCCACCACCAGCAGGGCCGCCAAAGCACCCAGGATCATGTGAATGCGGAAGTTGCCAATCTTGTCCGCGGTATTGGGCAGTTCGGCCAGCACGAAGGTGCCGGTGACCAGCAGGAATAGGATCAGGACGGCGGCCAGCCAGTGGACGGCGATCTGTGAAGTGGCGTAGCGGAAGTGGTTCATGGTGTTGGTTCCCGGGTTGCGATGGCTGCATCTTCGCGCCGCTGCAGCAGGCCAAGGCGGCATCTTGGTAACACAGCATGTCAAGTGAGGCCCTGTCATGCAAGCTCACCAAACGGGGGGGCGCAGACACACGGCACAAGGCCTGTCTGCCTAACATTGAGTCATCCCATCCACACCCCCTGGAGCTTCAGATGAAAAAGATCGCCACCGCCCTGCTCGTCGCTGCCTTGCTGCCCCTGCCGCTACATGCCCAGGACACCGCCGAAAACCTCGTTGCCGGCATGCGCAAGGCCGAAATGACCTACAAGGAACTCATGACCCTGATGGGCAAGTCCATCGGGATGATGCAAGAAGGCGTGTTGACCCACAACCGAGAGATGGTCGAGCAGGGCGCCAACATCATCTTCACGCACCCGGCACCCAACCACTCACCCTGGGCCATCATGAAGCCCGAAGACCAGGCCGGCTTCAAGCAGGCCCTGGTAACTTACGACAAGGTGCTCGATGAGAACACCAACGACATCCTCAAGGCTACCCGCAGCCGCGACTGGATGACCGCCACCGGCGCGCTGTCGCAGTTGCAGGTGTCCTGTGTGTCGTGCCACGCGCAGTGGAAGGACAAGGCGCAGAAGTGGCCAGCGCTGCTGCGCTGAGCGATGCCAGAACGTGAACCGCCATCACTCGTGGCTGTGGCTGTGACCGCTTTGGTCACTTTTTCCAAGTGAGCCTTGCTTTTCACATCCGGCGAGTGAGGCTAAGAAAGCGACTATTAGGGAAGTACCAGTAACAGTTTTACGAGTTTTCATAGGGCGATGCAAGCCGTGGTCTATGGCGTTGTGTGCGCATTTTCTATGCACGATGCTGGTGCCGTTGGCCTGCGCGGCGCCTCCTGAAACCAAGCTGACCACCGCGCAAATTCGCGCCATGCTGGGCGGGCACCATGTCACCGACGGGCGCCATTGGGGGCATGAATACCGCCTGGACGGTCGCATGGAGCGTTCAGAGAACGGCCGCACGCGCAGCGGACGCTGGAGCGTGCAGAACAACAAGTTGTGTCTGTTACTGCCCGAGGTCGGCAAGGTCTCGCCCGTCTGCTTTGACGTGGGGCGAGTGAAGGGGGGGGAATTGCAGTACCGCGATGCGGGCAGTGTGGTGTACGAAGGCACGGTCATAAAGAGTCCGTCTCGTTGAGGCTCAACAACGTCAGCCTCTGTGGCGTTAGCACCGGCTTGGCCCCATGCGGGACCTTGGGCACTATAGGAGCTTGGCCACACGTCCATGCATTGAAGTAAACCTCGTCGCCAACTGCCATGCCAGTGCCTGAGGCCACTTTGGCGAAGTGCCCACGGGTTCGGGTGACTTGCCGCCATCGGATCACAGCAACCTGGTCCGTGGGACCGAGTTCCATTTGTCCGCAGCGAGAGCGACCCGTCTACTGGAACTCCTCCGGTGGGATCAATTTGGTTACTGTGCCGACACTCCAGCCGTAGTCCCAAGCGTACTGACTCTCGTAGACAGGCGTGCTGCAGCCGGAAATTGCCACGCATGCCAACGCCGCAACCAGCGAAGGCGTCGAATCCTTCATCATCAAAGTTCCTTTGCGATATTCTCGGGGCATCTGATCTGGTCAATGCCTGTGCTGGTGGTGGATATCCGGCGCATGGGGATGGGCATGGTTAACCGGTTCATGCAAGTGCACGTGGCTGTGGCTCCCCGTGGGCATCACGTCATGCGAGTGCGAATGGTGTCCATCGTCATGACGGTGGGCGTGCTCATGCTCCATCGGCTCGTGAGTATGTTCATGCCCGTGACTCTCGGCCAAATGCAGAAGCACCCCCGCAAGCATCAGAAGACCGCCGAGCAGCATCAGCCACCCCGCAGACCGTTCACCCAAGCCGAACGCCACAGCCGCACCGATGAAAGGAGCAAAGGCGAACACGGAGCCGGTCCGCGCCGCACCAAAAGCCCGCTGCGCCAGAAGGTAGAACCGAAGGCTCAAGCCATATCCCGTGGCACCAACAGCAAAGAGCCCAAGAGCTACAGTCATGGAGGGTAAAGGCTCTTCCCACACCATGGCAAGACATGCTGTCGCAGCGGCACCCAGCGAGGCCTTTGCCATCACGACCTGGCTGGGATCGCGTTCGGCCAGTTCCCTGGACAAGGTGTTGTCCACGCCCCAAGCCGTAGTCGCCAGCAGCACGGCAAGCAGACCAAGCAGCTGCGCGCCGCCCTGCAGGCCCTGATCCATCACCAATGCCATGCCCCCAGCTAATAAAAGAAGCATCGCAGCCCACACGCGGCGGTCCATGGTTTCGCTGTACAACCACCACGCCAACGTGGCGGTGAACAGCGCTTCCAGGGTCAGCATGAGCGAGGCGCTGGCCCCGCTCGTGTGTTGAAGGCCCCAGGACAGGGCGACAGGCCCCAGGGCGGCGCCGAATCCCGCCATGGCGATGAGGCGCCAAGCATCGGATCTCTGCAACCTTGCCTCGTGGGCGGAGGTCCGCAGGGACAAGGCACCGACGACAGCCGCCCCTGCGTACAGCAGCGCGGCCGTCGTGAACGCCCCCAGCCCTGCACCCAGCCGCTGAACCAGCGGGGTGCTGATGCCGAACAAGGCTGCAGCCAGCAAGGCGAGTAGACCGCCTCGCAGTGCAGGCAAGGAAAGAGATCCGCGCGCCATGGGGGCCTTACTTGATTGTGAAACGAACGGTGATGCTCTTCTTGCTATTAGTGGTCAGCACCGCGACTGCCTTGGCCCCCTTGGACAGGTTGACTCCCTTGGCCTCCAGCTTGTTCGCACCTGCTGGTTTCAGGGGCGCTTCGGACTTTTCTGCGCCGTTGAGCACCGTCAATTTGCCGTCGAATCGCGAAGCATCGGCATCTTTACCGTGGTCCTGAATGTAGATCGCCGCGCCTTCAGCAGTAGCAACCAGCTCAAATGACAAATCAGAGGCGGTTTGCACGACACCTCCGTGCAGGGGGCCAGCGGCACCGTGGGCCATTGCAGCGGGGGCAGATAGTGCGGATGCAGCAAACATTGCAAGGACCGCCACCAGTTTGGAGAGGTTCGTCTTAGCAGTCATTGGATTTTCCTTTGGATGAGAAGTTGCGTGAAACTGCGCGCTTGAAAATGCGGCGCCTAAATGCCTACGGGAACAACTAAAACTACAGTGATCGGTGCGGGGTCAATAGGCCTCCTGCGTCGTTGTGACCTCGGTTTGCGTCTGGGCATCGGCCTCGATCAGGCGCCGCATCGCCCGCTCCCCAAACAGCCAGAACATCACGGGCGTGAGCAAGGTGTCCAGCAAGGTCGAACTGACGAGCCCGCCAAAGATCACGACCGCCACAGGATGCAGAATCTCCTTACCCGGGGCGTCGGCCGCCAGTAGCAGCGGGGTGAGCGCAAAGGCGGCCACCAGCGCCGTCATCAAGACCGGGGTCAACCGCTCCAGCGAGCCGCGCACGATCATGGTTTGGCCGAAGACCTCTCCCTCGAACTTGCACAGGTTGATGTAGTGGCTGACCTTCAAAATCCCGTTGCGCGTGGCAATGCCCGCCAGCGTGATGAAGCCCACCATGGAGGCCACCGACAGGCTCACCCCCGCCAGCCACATCGCAGCCACGCTGCCGATCAGCGCAAGCGGAATATTGGCCATGATGATCCCGGCCAACACAGCCGACTTGTAGCGTACATACAGAACGAGAAAGATCATTGCCAAAGACACCAGCGACAAGCCGACGATCAGTTGCATCGCTTGCTCCTGGGCCTGGAACTGGCCTTCCAGACTCAGAAATGTCCCCGGTGGCAATGGCGTCTTTGCCATCACCGCACGAATGTCTGCAATGACGCGGCCCATGTCGGAGCCGTCCGTGTTGGCATAGACCACGATGCGCCGACGACCGTTTTCTCGGCCAATCTGGTTGGGGCCATCGGTTTCCTCGACCGTGGCGATGGCAGACACCGGTATCTGCCCCGCTGGGGTGTCGATCAGTGTGCGCGCCAGATCCTGCGGGCTGCGTTTGTCATCGGGCAGGCGCAGCACCAGTTCATAGCGGCGAAGTCCATCCACGATCTGCGCACCATGGGCACCATCTGTCAGGGCCTGTAGGAGCCGCACAGCCTCCCCCGGGGACAGCCCAACCTGCGCGGCCTTGCGGTGGTCCAGCCGTACCGTGATCTGGGGGATCAGCACCTGCTTTTCCACCGTCAAATCCACCAGCCCTGGAACGCCCGAGACTCCCTGGCGCATCTGCTCGGCCAGGCCCCGCAAGGTGTCCGTGTCATCGCCGAAAATCTTGAGCGCGATCTGCGCCCGCACCCCTGACAAGAGGTGATCCAGGCGGTGGGAAATAGGCTGGCCAATGGCCACCTGGGCTGGAAGGACGGCCAAACGGGCACGGATATCTGCCATCACGGCCTCGCGGTCCCGGGCGGACCGCTTCAGGTCCACATCAATCTCGGCCGAATGCACGCCTTCGGCATGTTCATCCAGCTCGGCCCGCCCCGTCCGGCGCCCCACCTGGGTGACCTCGGGGACCTCAGCAATCAGCGTCTCGGCCAACGCCCCCATGCGATTGGCTTCCGCCAGCGCCGTGCCTGGGTTGAACACCATGCCCAGTACCAGCGAGCCCTCATTGAAGGCAGGCAGAAAGGTGCGTGGAAAAAACGGGACGCTTGCAGCTGCTACAGCTACCGCCAGTGCAGCGACAGACATCAGCACCTTGGCGCGAGAAAACGACCAGCTGAGCACTTGCGCATCCCGCCGCTTGAGCCAGGCGACCAGGGTGCTGTCACCATGGTCCAGCCGTTTCATCCCCGGCAACAGGTAAAGGCACAACGCCGGCGTCACCGTCATTGAGACCAGCATCGATGCCAGCACCGACACGATATAGGCGATGCCCAGGGGCGTGAACAGGCGACCCTCGATGCCCGGCAGCGCAAAGAGCGGCACAAACACCAGCACCACGATGGCGGTGGCGTAGACGATGCCCGAGCGGACTTCCACGCTCGCCCGACGCACGACCTCCAGCATGGACAGTGGATTGCCCTGGGCACGGTTTTGCTTCAGCCTGCGCAGGATGTTCTCCACATCCACCACCGCGTCGTCCACCAGTTCGCCAATGGCAATGGCCAGGCCACCCAGAGTCATGACGTTGATGGACTGGTCCAGCAGCCGGAAGACCATGGCTGTCACGGCCAGCGACAAGGGTATCGCCACGAGCGAGATCAAAGTGGTTCGCGCGGACAACAGGAAGGCGAACAACACGATGGCCACCATGATGGCGCCGTCCCGCAAGGCCTCGGTCACGTTACCGATGGACGCCTCGATGAAGTCAGCCTGGCGAAACAACACTTTCGGAGCAGCCAACCCCACGGGCAGCCCCTGCTTGAGATCCCCCAATGCCGCTTCGATGGCGTGGGTGAGCTTGACGGTATCGGCCGCAGGCTGCTTTTGCACACTGACGATGACGGCAGGCACGCCGCTGTATCCGGCGTCGCCGCGCTTCATGGCCGCGGCGAACCGGACATTGGCCACCTGTTCCAAGAGGATGGCACGGCCGTCCTTCCAGGCCACCGCCACGCCTTGCAGGTCCTCGACACGGCTGGTGCGACCGATGTGGCGGATGAGGAATTCACGGCTGTTGAGATCGATGAACCCACCTCCCGCATTCCCCGCAAAGCCTCGAAGGGCCTGCTCGATCTGCGTCAATGTCACCCCGAACTGCGCCATGCGCGCCGTGTCCGGCTCCACCCGCAGCTGGCGTACTTCGCCGCCGATAGGGATGACCTGAGACACCCCTGGAATCGACAGCAGTCTGGGGCGCAGCACGAAGTCCGCGTACTCGCGGGCCTGCATGGGTGTCGCTGCAGGGGATTTGCCATCGCCTGCCGTCAAGGGCAGAGCAATGAGCATGACTTCGCCCATGATGGAAGACACTGGCCCCATGACGGGCGTGATGCCCCCGGGGAGTTGCTCCCGCACCAGCGCCAGGCGCTCCGCCACGAGCTGGCGGTTGCGGTAGATGTCGGTCCCCCAATCGAACTCGGCATAGAGGATGGACAGGCCCACCCCAGACGTAGAGCGCACCCGCGTGACTCCGGGCATACCGTTGAGCGCGGTTTCCAGGGGGAAGGTCACCAGTTGCTCGACTTCTTCGGGTGCCATACCTCCTGCTTCCGTCAAGACGGTGACCAGGGGTTTGTTGAGGTCGGGAAAGACATCGACTGGCGTGCGCCACGCTGTGATGGCCCCATAAACCATCAGCAGCGCCGCAACTGCCAGGACGAACAGGCGGTTGTGAAGGCTGTTCCTTACGATCCAATTGAACATTGCATGGGCTCCGTTCAGCGGATCTGCGCGATCAGCGGCGCACCTTGCACCACCACGCGGTTGTCAGCGCCCAGGCCCTGCGTGACGACCACCGTGGCGGCGTCCAAAGACCGATATTGCACCGGTTGGGGAATGTAGCGCTCTGCACCGGACTTGATCCAGACCACCGGTTCGTTGGCGCTGTTGCGCACGACGGCCTGCGCAGGCAGGACGAAGCCTTTGACCTGCTCGTTCAGCGAGACCACGACGGTGACGGGCTGTCCGACCGCCAGCGGCAAAGCCGTGCCCGATTGCTCCGGGACCGCCCTGAAGGTCATTGGCAGCACGCCATCGCGCAGGCTGCGCGCAGCACCGACCAGCTGCAACTTGACTCCAGGCACCCCCTGCATGTGGGCTTGGCCGACGCGTGCGGGCAAGCCAGGATCTGCCGTAGTGGCCTCCACCAGCACGCGTGCCGGGTCAATCACCTCGAACAACACTTCGCGGGCCTCAACCACCTGGCCTTTGGTCACATCAGCCCTTGCAATCACCCCGGAGACGGGAGCCAGCAAGGCCTCTCGGGCAGCAAGGCTCGCTCCAATGCTTTTTTCGCGCGCGGTAAGGCTCTGCAGCTCAGCACGTGCCGCCTCGATCTCCTTGCGCGGCACCGTGCCTTCGAGGGACTGCAGCCGCTGCACCCGCTGTGCAGCCAGTTCTCGGCCACTGCGCAACTCGGCCAGCTGGGCCTGTTGATTTGCCAACGCATAAGGCTCTGCATGGTGGGCCACATAGGCCAGTACCTCTCCCTGGCGCACGGTCTGGCCGGCGACCGGTAGCCCGCGCGGTCCCGCTTCGATGCGACCCCCATGGATTGCCTGAATCCGACCGCTCGCATTGGGGTCCACTACCACCCGGCCTGACAACTCGATGGTGGCTGCTGCCTGGGTTTCAGAGGTCAACTGTGTGCGGATGCCCAGGCGCCGTTGGGCGAGCATCGGAACGTTGACACTGCCGTCTGGCAACCGCATCAAACCGGATGCGTTGACCGCCGTGGGGGCATCCAGATGCTCACCGTTCGGCCCATGGGCACCCGGCGCTGCGACGGCAGCAGGTGGAAACATCGCCGCGATGCACGTGATGACACTCAAGCCGAAAACATGGAGCATGCTGGTTGCCTTGGTTTTTTGAGTCGATGAGTTCACAGCGCACCTCCTTTGGAGGACGTACCTGCAGCCTTCGGCGTGCGGCCAAGGAACCAACCGACCGCCGCCAGGACCGCCAGGGCCACAGCCAGCCAGACCGTTCGGGAGGGCCCATGGGCGTGACCGTCGTCGTGGGGGTGACCATGGTCATCGAGCATGGCGCCCGCGACCGTGAGGGTGCCGTCCAGAAGGTCGGAGTCATTGCCCGCCAGTACGGTGACCACCATGGGGTGGTCACCGGGCGCCGCCAGGGCCTTGAGCATGTTGGCATCGTCGATGGCGTAGTCGCCCATATCTGCATGGAACTTGGCAGGCGCCTTGAGATCGCCCGTCTCCACTTCCACTGTGGCATTGAGCACAGGTTCATTGGTGGCAAAGCGGTTGATCAGGATGGACAACTCTCCGCCTTGCAGCCGGCCCACCAACTCGAAGGCTTCCGAGCGGGCCTCAAAGCTGGGTCCGGTGCCACTTTGGGCCCCAGCTTGAGCGGGGGCATCCAGGTGCTCGCCATTGGGGCCGTGCGCACCTGGCGCGGCATAGCAGGGTGTTGCGGCAAGCACCAGCACGGCGAAGCCTGCACCCAGCAATGAGAGGCGGCAACGAGGGCGGCATGGATTCAAGAGGTTCATGGAAGGATTCCGTGAGATTGCTGAAAGCGGGCGCGGGCCAGGCCCAGGGCCACTTGCTGGCGTGCGAAGCTGGTGTCGGCTTGGGAGGCTGCGGCTAGAGCGCGCAACAACTCCGGCAGCGGTGTTTCACCCGCCTTGAAAGATCGTTCAATGAGCGTGGCACGCTCCCGCAGGAGTGCCGAGCGCTGGCGCTCCGCTTCCAGTTGCTGCTCTGCCGTGTGCACCGCAGACTGCGCCATCGCGGCGTCAGCAGCCAGCCGCTCCTCGGTTCGCTGTTTCGTGGTCAGCGCTACATCCAGCTCACTCAGTGCGGCAGCTTGCAGCGGCTGGTTGCGGCTCGCTGTGCCCAGGGGAATGCGCACACCTACGCCGATGCTGTTTTGAGCCGACTCACCCCTACCCGGCATGTCTTGCCGGATACGAAGGAGCAGTTCAGGTGGGTCGCGCCTTGTGACGGCCACCACGTCCAGCCGCTTGCGAGCGCGCTCAACCGTCAGCGCAGCGACACGCGCATCGGGGTGGGTTTCAACGGTGAAGTGAGCCCCGCCTGGTGAAACTGCAGCACCATCAACAACCGGGGCAGCCGTGAGATCAGGCGCCAGGGCTATGCCCGTCAGGGTTGTCCATTGAGACAGGCTGGCGCTCAGACGCTGCCGTGCAGCCATCTGTGCAGATTGCGCAGCCAGCGCTTCGGATTGAGCGGCAAGCGCATCCGCATGGGCCAGATCACCCGCTTTGACACGGCGGCGCACGTCATCGGATATCTCCTGCAGAGATCGCACTTGGGCGTCAGCCAGGTCGACCTCGGCCTTTTGCGCGGCAATGCCCCAGGCAGCTTCCCGTACCAGTCCCGCGAAATGCAGGCGCCCCGCTTGAACGGCAGCCTGTGACAGCTCTACGTCGGCATCCACAGCAGCGCCGCGTGCATTGCGCTGCCCAGGCAACCACAGCGGCCACGCCAGGCCGGCCTCGGCTTCCCTGCGTCCAGCGGACGTTTGCCAGCGGTCGTCCCGGTAGGAAAACTCCAGCGCCGGTGGGGCCGCCCACAGGCTGGAGATAGCCACACGATCCGCCGCAACCCGCTGCATCTGACCTTCAGCTTCTCTTGCCTGCGTAGCACGCTGCCATGCGGCATCCACAGCTTGTGCCAGTGTTGGAGCCACAGGAGATGCCGTGGCAGAAAGTGAAGGGGCGGTGTTGGACTGCGCAACCGCAGCGCCGACAAGGGCGCAGCTCAACGCGCAGCCTGTGGCGCAACGCACCGCAAACCCGGAAATAACAAAACGCACGTGATTCCTGACCGATCAAAGGCAGCAATCCGGGATCTTTGACGCGTCAGCGCCTGATCAAAAGGACTGCCGCACCGATGAACAACCCCGCTTTCGTGTGAGAAGCGGGGCGCTAAGGGTGGATCAGGAAATCACTCTGGGGGGTCGTCGCAACCCGTCCAGATAGGGGGATGGGCTCACGGTTTCGTCGGTCTCTGCCGGTGCAGGCGAGCCGTCGAGAGGATGCGACAGCAAGGGGAAATGGAAAAGTGCTGCGGTTCCTGGACCTGCTTCCGCAAGCATGTGCTGGATCGACTCCCGGGAATCGTCTTGGTGCATCACACCGTGTTCGTCATGGTGGTGCGCGGCACCATCCAAATGCATCTCGGCGTGCACCACCTGGAATGCTCCCTCATGGTCGAACGGTACCACCTGACGGGCCGTTGCGAAGGCCTGGCAGAAGAAGGAGAGCAACAGGATGACTGCGAGCAGTCGGCGCATGAAGTATGAAATGGCTATTGAGTATTGGTCGCGATCATAGCGATACTGGAATGGTCACATCCGAATTCCATGCCAAACGGACAGGTTTCGCAAGTGATCGGCCCCGGCGAGGTCACGGCTGCAAACAGCTTCTCCGTCGGGGCTAAACCGCGCAGACGGGCGGTGACTTGGCAATGTCAGGTATCCGCTTTAACGGACACTCAGTAGCTTAGTTTGAACGACTCTAACCAGCCTGAGCGGGTGGCCGTCCCGCCACTTCGAAAGTCAGCTCCTGGCCGGTAGCTGCCACTCATTCATCTCTTCTTCATACTTGAGGACGTATTCGATCCGCCTGCGATACATCGGATTTTGAGACGCATCAGCGCTGACCGCATCCACCAGTCCGGCATCACTCACCACCACACTACCCTCGCCGCCGCCGCCCCCAGCACAAACGGCAGCCGCAGCCGCAAGGCCAGGGCCGCTGCCACCTCGGCGGTCAACAAGGATTCGCCGCGCCCTCACGACCATTCCCCCAGCTCCAGCAAGCAGCACCCAAGCTGCGCCCACGCAAAATTCGGCTCAAACGCACTATTGACGCTGCCCAGTGTGAATGGCGATCTCCTCAAATCCATCGCCATCCCGCAACACGAACACCGCATCCATGCCCCGCTCTTGTGCCAACCGGACTCCGGCCTCCTCACCGAGCACCAGCAGTGCGGTTGCCCATCCGTCGGCGAGCATGCAGGTGGGGGCCACCACCGTGACTGCCGCGAGCCGGTTGTTCAAGGGCCGCCCGAGGGAAGGGCTCATGGTGTGGGCAAAGTATTGGCCCGCCACTTCAATCCAGTGGCGGTAGTCGCCCGAGGTCGCAATGGCCGCATCGGTGAGTTCCATCACGCCCATGGCCTCACGCACGCCCCGAAGGGGCTTCTCAATCGCTATGGCCCACGGTCGCTGGTCTGGTTTCAGGCCACGCGCACGCATTTCGCCGTCAATTCCCACCAGATAACTGGCGATTCCCAAGCCATCCAGGCAATGGGCCAACTGGTCCACCCCAAAGCCTTTGGCGATGCCTGAAAGATCGAGCGTGATGGCAGCCCGTTTGCGAACCCGGTGATTGCCGGGGTCGATATCCAGCGCTTCTATTGCAGAGCGATGGGGCTGGCCTTTGAGCGCCTTGATCTGCTGCGCATCGGGTTGCTGCTGGCCGGGGCCAAAACCCCAGGCGTTGACCACGGCCCCCACACCGATATCAAACGCCCCCAGGGACTGCTGCCCCAACTGCAGCGATGCCAGCAGCACGCTCACCAGCTCGGGGGGCATGGTGAGCCATTGCTGCACCGGAGCGGCGTTGAGGCGGCTCAGGTCCGAGTCGGGCTTCCAGGTGGACATTTGTCGATCCACCGCGTCCACTGCGGCAAACAACTGGGCATGGATTGCAGCCGCATCGAGACCCGGCGGCGCAAAAAAAACGGCGCTGTACCGTGTGCCCATGGTTTCGCCGTTCAGGCTGTAGCGCTGCGCCGGCGTGCCAGAGGAGTTCTGCACCTCAGAAAACATCTTCACGGTAACGTCCCTGCGCCTTGAGCGTTTGTGTATCCAGGTGAATGGGGGCCAGCACTTGGTCCAGTGCCTGCAGGGTACTTTTTGCCATGCCACGGCTGCCGCAGACCAGAATTTGCCCGCCATTGGCCATGAGCTGGCGCAGTTGCTCCGCATCATCGATGACGCGATCCTGTACGTACTCGCCGTCCTTGACCCGCGAAAAGGCCGCATGCAACTGTGTCAGCCGGCCATCTGCCAAATAGCGGCTCAGTTCGGGCTCATAGAGAAAATCGGAAGCAGGGTCGCGCCCGCCCCAATACAGGTACATGGGATGTTTGCCCGTGTTGTTGCGGATGAAACCCGCCAACGGCCCGATCCCTGTGCCGGCGCCGATGAGAATGACAGGCGCCTCACCAGACACTGGGCGAAAATCCGGATGGAGCTGGATAAAGGCGTTCATCCGCTCCCCCACTTTCAAGCCGTGAAGAAATTGGGAGCACAAGCCTTCGGGAAGCTTTCGCACGCAAATCTCCAAAACACCGTCGCGCGACCCGCTGGCGAGCGAATAGAAACGGGGTATTGCACTGCCCGGGGGCACCACCCCAGCCAGATCGCCCACCTCGAAATGCGGCAAG
>NZ_QOZT01000074.1:0-19616 GCF_003345135.1 Acidovorax sp. BoFeN1 | reverse complement strand
CACGTCGGGTGGGCTTGCGCGACTGCTCGAATCCGTTGTTTTGATCTGCGGCCATTGCCAGGGTCTGCTGCTTCATCTGCGGATAACGTTTGAGAAGCGACAACGGTGGACCTTGATCAGCATTGCCTTAAAGGGGTATTCGTAAAGGATCACGCTGGCGGGTTCCTGGGGGCTCAGTGGATGTTCTGACGCCGGTGGCGCACGGCAGGGAAAGGTGGTGCAAAAAACTCGGGTGCATCATAGCCCGAACAGGCGGGCAAGCTGCACTGCATGGCCATGCAGGGTGTTCAACGCGATGCCATCGTTCACAACCACGGCGTCGGCGGCGGCGCGCCGGGCTGGGCGGGAGGCCTGTGTGTCCAGGATGGCTTGCACGGCTGCACGCTGAAGGCCGTTGCGCGCCATGACGCGGTGGATTTGTGTTTCGGTGCTGCAATCCACCACCACCACGGCATCGAGCTTGCGCACCCAGCGGCCCGACTCCACCAGCAGGGGAATATCGAAGACGATGGCGCGATGCCCTGCGGTTGAGGCATCTCGTGCTTGCTGATCGCCCAAGCGTGTCACCCAGGGGTGAACGATGGCTTCAAGTTGCGCGCGCGCCAGGGGGTTGGTAAAAGCCAGGGTGCGCATGCGGGCGCGGTCCATGGCGCCCGTGGCATCAATGGCGTCCTGTCCGAAGGCAGCCCGAATGTCGGCTATGGCAGCGCCCCCAGCCAAGGTGACACTGCGGGCAATCGCGTCTGCATCGATCAGCGCTGCGCCACAGGACTGCAGCATCTGCCCCAGCGTGCTCTTGCCGCTGCCAATGCCCCCGGTCAGGCCCACATGCATTGGCCGTTGCATCATTACAGACCGAACAGATTCAGCACCGTTTGCAAAATGGCATTGGGCCCGAACACCATGGCCGTCAGGCCAGCGCCCACGAGGAACGGCCCGAACGGAACATAGCCGCCTTCGCGCAGGTTGTTGAAGACCTTCAGACCAATTCCTACCAGTGCGCCAATGACAGAAGACATCAAGATGATCGGAACCAGCGCCTGCCATCCGAACCAGGCGCCCAGGGCGGCAAACAGCTTGAAGTCACCGTACCCCATGCCCTCCTTGCCGGTCGCCAGCTTGAAGGCCCAGTAAACCAGCCACAGGGACAGGTACCCCGCTGCGGCACCCGTGACAGAGGCCAACAGGGGAACGTCAATCCAGTGCCCCGCCGACGCCAACAGCCCCGCCCAGAGCAGTGGTAACGTAATGTCGTCGGGCAGCAAGGTGGTGTCCCAGTCGATAAACGCCAGGGCCACCATCGCTGCCGAAAAGCCGCACCAGGCCAAGCCCGTGGGCGTCAAACCCCACCGATAGGCGCAGAACGCAAAAAGCGCCGCAGTGAGAATCTCCACCAGTGGATAGCGTGCACTGATGCGAACATGGCACGCCGAGCAGCGGCCGCGCAAAAACAGATAGCTCAGCACCGGTATGTTTTCATACCACTGCACCACATGTCCGCACGACGGGCAGCGTGAGCGGGGTGTCCACAAATTGAAGGCTGCTTCAGCGCCTGGCGCTGGCGCCGGTGGTGTATCGGTGCCAGCAGCGAACGCCGCATGCTCCTGTGCCCACTGGCGCTCCATCATTTTGGGCAATCGGTGGATGACGACATTCAGAAAGCTGCCGAGCAGCAGGCCCAGAACACCCGCAATGGCGGGCTCTGCCCAGAGATCCACGCCCATCAAACGACCTGACCGAGCTTGAAGATGGGCAGATACATCGACACCACGATGCCGCCGATGAGGGTGCCCAAAAATACGATGATGATGGGTTCCATCAGGCTAGACAGCCCGGCCACCATGTCATCCACCTCTGCTTCATAAAAATCCGCAGCCTTGCCCAGCATGTGATCAATGGAACCGGACTCCTCCCCAATGGCGCACATCTGCAGCACCATGGAAGGAAAAATGTTTGCATTGCCCATGGCGGCAGTCAGGCTGGTGCCGGTAGAAACCTCTTGCTGAATCTTGTCGGTGGCCATGGAATACACCGAATTTCCTGCGGCGCCGCCCACCGAGTCCAAGGCCTCCACCAGCGGAACGCCGGCCGCAAACATGGTCGAGAGCGTGCGGGTCCAGCGGGCAACGCAGGATTTTTCAACCAGCGCCCCGAAAATGGGCATGCGCAGCATCAGACGGTCCATGAACATCTGGACCTTTTCATTGCGCTGCCAGGCCTGCATGAAGAAATAGAAGCCGCCGCCCAGCACACCAAAAATCAACCACCACCACTTCACGAATATTTCGCTGATGGCCATGACGAACAGCGTTGGTGCGGGCAAATCTGCACCGAACGATGTGAATACTTCCTTGAAGGCCGGAATCACAAAAATCATGATCACGGTAACCACCACAAAAGCCACGATCACCACCGAAATCGGATACATGAGCGCCGATTTGATTTTGGACTTGATGGCCTCAGTCTTTTCCATGTAAAGGGCAAGACGGTCGAGAAGCGCTTCCAGAATACCGGCTGCCTCGCCCGCCTCAACCAGGTTGCAATACAGGCTGTCAAAATACATGGGGTACTTGCGAAACGCGCCGTTCAAGGATGTGCCGGTTTCAACATCCGACCGCACATCATTGAGCAATTTGGTCACGCTGGCATTTGTGTTGCCGCGTCCCACAATATCGAATGCCTGCAGCAGTGGCACCCCGGCCTTCATCATGGTGGCCAGCTGGCGGGTGAACAAAGCAATATCTTTGGGCTTGATCTTTTTGCCCGAGCGCATGCGGCGTTTTTTGATTTTGGTGGGGAAAACCCCTTGGCGCCGCAGCATGGCCTGCACCTGATTTTCGCCAACGGCACGAGTCTCACCCCGGACTATCTTTCCGTTGCGGTCTTTGCCTTCCCACTCAAAGACGAAGTCCTTGATGTCGCGTTTGGATGCTGCTGTCGCCATGGTGCTCCCTCGTTCTTGACTTATTCGTTGGTCACTGCCAGCACTTCTTCGAGAGAAGTAAGACCTAATTTCGCTTTATGTAGCCCTGCATCGCGCAGAGAGCGTACGCCCTCCAGCTTTGCCTGCTCCGCAATTTCGAGCGCGCTACCGTCGCGCAGGATGATGCGCTGAATCTCTTCTGTGATCGGCATGACCTGATAAATCCCCAGTCGACCTTTGTACCCGTTGTTGCAGGCAGAGCAGCCCACCGGGCGGTAGGTCACCCACGAACCATCGATCTCATCCTCAGGAAAGCCGGCGTCCACCAAAGCTTCATGAGGAATATCAGCGGGTGTCTTGCAAATGGGGCAAAGTCGGCGGGCCAGGCGCTGCGCCGTGATCAAGATCACGCTCGATGCAATGTTGAAGGGGGCGATGCCCATGTTGCGCATGCGAGTCAACGTGGTGGGAGCATCATTGGTATGCAAAGTGGACAGAACCAAGTGCCCCGTCTGTGCTGCCTTTATGGAAATATCGGCAGTCTCCAGATCCCGAATTTCACCCACCATGATGATGTCCGGGTCCTGGCGCAGAAACGACTTGAGGGCTACTGCAAAGGTAAGCCCCGCCTTTTCGTTGACGTTGACCTGGTTGACCCCCGGCAGGTTAATTTCAGAGGGGTCTTCCGCCGTGGCGATATTGACGCCAGGCTTGTTGAGTAGATTCAAGCAGGTGTAAAGCGAAACCGTTTTACCCGACCCGGTGGGGCCGGTAACCAGGACCATTCCATACGGGCGCCCGATCGCTGCCAAGAGGCGCTCCTTCTCCACGGCCTCATAACCTAGGGCGTCAATGCCGAGTTTTGCGCTACTGGGATCCAGGATGCGGATGACGATTTTTTCGCCGAACAGGGTAGGTAATGTGCTGACGCGAAAATCAATAACCCGGTCTGGCCCCACCTTCAGTTTCATTCGCCCGTCTTGAGGTACCCGTTTCTCGGAAATGTCGAGTCGCGAGATCACCTTGATGCGGGATGCCAGCTTGTCTTTGATGGCGATGGGCGGCGATGCAATTTCACGCAGTTCACCATCGATACGAAACCGCACCCGATACTGGTGCTCATAAGGTTCGAAATGCAAATCAGATGCCCGCATATTGAAGGCATCCAGCAGCATTTTGTGCAGGAACTTGACGATGGGAGCGTCTTCTACCTCGGTTCCGGTGTCTGCGCTCTCTGTGGCTTCTTCAACAGCGACGTCATCGAACTCAAAATCACCTCCCCCGCTGATCAGCGTATCCATGGATTCGCTGGTGGACTTGGTGCTACTTTCTACCAGGCGGCTGAGTTTGTCGTATTCCGCAATAATCCAGTCCACTCCCATTTGGGTAGTGAATTTGATCTTCTCGGCAGCCTCTTGATCCGTTGGGTCTGCCGTGGCCACGATGAGCCGGTTGTTTCGTTTGCTGAGAACCACCACCCGGTAGGCACTGCAAATCTTCGCGTCCAGCAGATCTTTGGGAAGTCGCAGGGGGTCGATTGCATCCAGATCCAGCAAGGGGGCGCCAAAAACGGCCGACACCGTGTGTGCCAAATCGGAAGCGGACACAGCGCCGGAGCCGGTCAACTCG
Organism: Acidovorax sp. BoFeN1; assembly: GCF_003345135.1. NCBI lineage: Bacteria > Pseudomonadati > Pseudomonadota > Betaproteobacteria > Burkholderiales > Comamonadaceae > Acidovorax > Acidovorax sp. BoFeN1. The sequence continues at coordinate 15,064 of NZ_QOZT01000074.1, read as the reverse complement.
GCGATAAAACTGGTACGCCCCGCTTGTGACTTTTTGTAAATATCTTCGGCGGATTTTTGTGTCAACTTTCCCGCCGACATCAGCGCGCGACCCAATCCTGGCAGGGCTACCGAGGAGGTTTCTTTCTGGGCAGTATCGACAGCGGCCATGTAACCCGGGCAAGTAGTGGTTAAAAAAACCATCCTATCACCCCCGAACACTCACGCGCTACACAGCTCTGCCATATTGGCAGTATCGCCACACTGCCCTGGTGGGTGCTTGATTTATTCGAAAAGTGGTCGGGGTGAGAGGATTCGAACCTCCGGCCTCTACGTCCCGAACGTAGCGCTCTACCAGACTAAGCTACACCCCGTGTACTGGGGCCGCTGATCACAGATCCGGCTGCATTTGGCGGAATTCAGGCGCGGCGTTCCAGCAGTTGTGCTGCCAATTGTAGCAAGCTCGTTGAGTGGGCGCCCGGTGGCAATTGCTCTGCGGCGGCCATTGCTCGGCGGGCTTCCGAGAAGGCTGCAATGCGCGCTGCTTCGAGCGCTCCGGTCATTCTCACGATGGTCACCACATCGTCCAGGCGGTCTGTGGATCCCTCCTCGATGGCGTGTCTCACAATGGCGGCCTGCTCGGCGCTGCCTCTTTGCATGGCCACAATGAGGGGGAGGGTTGATTTGCCTTCGCGCAGGTCATCGCCCAGGTTTTTTCCCATTTCCGAGGCATTTCCGTCATAGTCCAGCACGTCGTCAATAATCTGAAACGCTGTGCCGAGCGCTTGACCATAGGTGGCGCAGGCCTCTTCGATTTCTGGAGGGCTGTTGGCAAGAATGGCGCCCAGCCGCGCGCTGGCTTCAAAGAGCTTGGCCGTCTTCGAGCGAATAACTTGCAGGTACCCCTCCTCATCGAGGGATGCGTCGTGCATGTTCATCAACTGCAATACTTCGCCTTCAGCAATGACATTGGTGGCCTCGGACAGCACCTCCATGATGCGCATGCTTCCTGCTTCCACCATCATTTGAAATGAGCGCGTGTGCAGAAAGTCCCCCACCAGAACGCTCGCGGGATTGCCGAAAGTCTGGTTGGCCGTGGCGCGTCCCCTGCGAAGGGTGGACGCATCTACAACGTCGTCGTGCAGCAAGGTGGCGGTGTGAATCAGCTCAACGACTGCCGCCAGGCTGAATCGATGGTGCTCGCGATAGCCCAAGGCGCCGCATACCAGCAGCAGCAAGGCCGGGCGCAGACGCTTGCCTCCGGCCGCGATGATGTACTGGGAGATTTGTGCCACCAAGGGCACGCTGGACGTCAGGCGTTGGGCAATGACCTGGTCCACTTCGCGCATGTCGTCGGTGATGATCGTCAGCGGCGATGTGGCGGCGGAGATGAGGGGGGATGTCAAGATAGAGTGGCACGCAGAAAGTGCTGCGGATTATAGGAAGGCCCGCGTGCACGCCGGCGGTGGCTGATGTGCCGGAGGCACAAGTGCACGCCGGGGGTTGGCTGAAATTTCCCAGGGTGGTATAATTTTTGGCTCTGTGGAAATTCGTCTGCAGAACTCATATCAAGAGGTCAACATGTACGCGGTCATAAAAACCGGCGGCAAGCAGTATCGCGTTGCTTCCGGCGAAAAAATTAAAGTAGAACAGATTGCTGCGGACGTAGGCCAGGAAATTGTGATCGACCAGGTTCTGGCTGTCGGCAACGGCGCTGAACTGAAGGTGGGTACTCCCCTGGTGTCCGGTGCAACCGTGAAAGCCACCGTTGTGGCGCACGGTAAGCACGACAAAGTGCACATCTTCAAGATGCGCCGTCGCAAGCACTATCAGAAACGTCAAGGTCACCGTCAGCAGTTCACCGAGCTGCAAATCGGCGTGATCGCTGCTTAAGAAGGAGCTGATGTCATGGCACAGAAAAAAGGCGGCGGCTCTACGCGAAACGGGCGCGACTCCAAGCCGAAGATGCTGGGTGTCAAGGCGTTCGGTGGTGAACTGATCAGTGCTGGTTCGATCATCGTGCGCCAGCGCGGCACTCGCTTCCACCCCGGCAGCAATGTCGGAGTCGGCAAGGATCACACCTTGTTCGCCTTGGTGGACGGCCACGTGTCGTTTGGCACCAAGGGTGCGTTGTCCAAGTCCACGGTCAACGTGACTCCCGCCTGAGGTTGATTCCTCTGGCAGCAATCGAAGCCCCGCCCTGTCGGGGCTTTGTTGTTTAAGGCGTGCGCTGGTGCTAAGGTGCTGGCCCGCGTGCCCCGCATGGACGGGGCTTTGTGCTTTCAGGAGGGGTTGCCCGCCTGCGTTGCGCTCTTTTGTAAACTGGATATCCCATGAAGTTCGTCGATGAAGCCTTTATTGACATTGCCGCAGGTGATGGTGGCAATGGCTGCGTGTCGTTCCGGCACGAAAAATACAAGGAATTCGGCGGCCCCAATGGCGGAGACGGCGGGCGTGGGGGGCATGTATTTGCCGTGGCCGACCCTAATCTCAATACTCTGGTGGATTTCCGCTATTCGCGTCGCCATGAAGCCAAACGGGGTGAACACGGCATGGGCTCCGACATGTTTGGCGCTGCTGGCACCGACATCACCCTGAAGATGCCGGTGGGCACCATCATTACCGACGCCGAAACGGGCGAGGTGCTGTATGAGTTGCTGACGCCCGGGGAGGTGGTCACCATCGCCAAGGGCGGGGATGGTGGTTTTGGCAACATGCGCTTCAAAAGCGCAATCAACCGGGCTCCGCGTCAAAAGACCCCGGGCTGGCCGGGTGAGAAGAAAAATCTCAAGCTGGAATTGAAGGTGCTTGCCGATGTCGGGCTGCTGGGTATGCCCAACGCGGGCAAATCCACCTTCATCACCGCGGTATCGAACGCGCGCCCCAAGATTGCCGACTATCCCTTCACCACGCTGCACCCGAATCTCGGGGTGGTGCGCGTGGGGCCTGAGCAGAGCTTTGTGGTGGCCGATATTCCTGGTCTGATTGAGGGTGCCTCGGAGGGGGCCGGACTGGGCCACCAATTCTTGCGCCACCTGCAACGCACCCGGCTGCTGCTGCACATTGTGGATCTGGCGCCTTTCGATGATGCGGTGGACCCGGTGGCCCAGGCCAAGGCCATCGTGAACGAGCTGAAAAAATACGACCAGAAGCTCTACAGCAAGCCACGCTGGCTGGTGCTGAACAAGCTGGACATGGTGCCAAAGGAGGAGCGGGAGGCGCGCGTGAAGGATTTTGTCAAGCGCTTCAAATGGAAAGGGCCGGTGTTCGAAATCTCTGCACTGACGCGCGAGGGTTGTGAGCCGCTGATCCATGCGATCTTCCGCCATGTGCAGTCCGAACAACGGATCGAAAACGAGCCGGTGGAAGTGGATCCACGGTTTGCTGGAGATGCCGCCGTTTGATGCCGTTGGCTGTTCAGGCTGCTTATTTTGCTATATAAATAATAGCTGCTTGCGCTTTATCCATAGGCGCCAGCGGTCAAAATGACTCAAAAAATGGTTTCCAGCGTATTGCGCGATGCCCGTCGCATTGTGGTGAAAGTGGGCTCCAGTCTAGTGACCAACGAGGGGCGCGGCCTTGATGAAACCGCCATCGGCGAATGGAGTCGCCAGCTGGCTGCGCTCGTGCGCGGCGAGGGCGGTGTTCCACGCGAAGTGGTGATGGTGTCCAGCGGTGCGATTGCGGAAGGCATGAAGCGCCTGGGCTGGACTGCGCGCCCCCAGGAAATCCACGAACTGCAGGCTGCTGCGGCGGTGGGGCAGATGGGACTGGCGCAGATGTACGAGACCAAGCTGCGCGAGCAGGGCATGGGCAGCGCACAGGTGCTGCTCACCCACGCCGATCTGGCTGATCGTGAGCGCTACCTCAATGCGCGCTCGACCTTGCTGACGCTGCTGCGCCTTGGCGTGGTTCCCGTGATCAATGAAAACGATACCGTGGTCACGGACGAAATCAAATTCGGTGACAACGATACCCTCGGTGCGCTGGTGGCCAACCTGGTCGAGGCGGATGCGCTGGTCATCCTCACGGACCAAAAGGGGCTCTACACGGCAGATCCGCGCAAAGACCCATCGGCCCAGTTCGTGCATGAAGCCCAGGCGGGCGATCTGGCTCTGGAAGCCATGGCCGGCGGGGCGGGCTCCAGCATTGGCAAGGGTGGAATGATCACCAAGATTCTGGCTGCCAAGCGGGCGGCGGGGTCGGGGGCTTCCACCGTCATTGCCTGGGGTCGTGAAGAGAATGTCTTGGTGCGGCTGGTGCAGGGCGAAGCGCTCGGTACGCTGCTGGTGGCCCAGACGGCCAAAACACAGGCCCGCAAGCAGTGGATGGCTGACCATCTGCAAATGCGGGGCGCTGTGGTGGTGGACGCCGGTGCTGCCGCAAAGCTGCGCGATGAGGGCAAAAGCCTGCTGCCCATCGGAATGACGGCAGTGGAGGGCGATTTTTCGCGTGGCGAAGTGATTGCGGTGCGCGATCCGTCGGGCCGGGAAATCGCTCGCGGACTGGCCAACTACGCCAGCGCGGAGGCGCGGCTTTTGTGCCGCAAACCGTCTTCTGAGTTTGAAAAGCTGCTCGGTTATGTCGCCGAGTCGGAGATGGTGCACCGCGACAACCTGGTTCTTTCAGCGGCTTGACGCGCCTTGTCAATGCCTAGGTAACCTGGATAGGCCGTTCAGAGGGAAGGCCGCATTCGCAAGCCAGGTGTCGCACGGGCCCCGCAGGCGGGCTTGCCCTGCGCACAAAAGATTTAAATCGAGCGTGGCGCGATGCCGGGGTAGGGCAAGGCTTCCAGCTCTGCCGGCACACTGTTTTGCGGATCCGGGTCAAAACTTGCGCCGGGCGGCAGTTCCATTCCGGGGTTCAACAACAAAGATCCCGCGCGGTGCATGGGGCCGCCTTGTGGATCCATGTCGCGCGCCCGCATGCCACTGCGAAGGTAGCGATTGCGCTGCTCATGACGTGGAAGGTACCGGGCGAGTTCGGTCAAGGCCATCTCATAGACGCCGCGTTTGAACTCGACCACCACATCCAGCGGCACCCAATAGTCGTGCCATCTCCAGGCATCGAACTCGGGATGGTCGGTGGCCCGAAGGTTCAGATCCCAATCGTGGCCCACCAGTTGAAGCAGATACCAGATTTGTTTCTGGCCTTTGTAATGACCGCGCGCATCGCGGCGGATGTACCGGTCAGGCACCTCATAGCGCAACCAGTCCCGCGTACGGGCGACCAAGCGCACATGGTTGGGATGCAGTCCCACCTCCTCATGCAGCTCACGAAACATGGCTTGCTCGGGGGTTTCGCCCCGGTCAATGCCACCTTGCGGAAACTGCCAGCTGTGGGTGCGAATGCGTTTGCCCCAGAACACCTGGTTCTTCTGGTTGAGCAGGATGATGCCGACGTTCGGCCGAAAGCCGTCCCGGTCAAGCATAATCAAACCCCAAATTTTTAAACTGTGTCCATTATGCACGGCGCCTAGTGCGCGGCAAGTGGGCTGGTCTGTTCTGCCTGAAATCGATTCCGATGAAAGCCTCCCAATTCTTTATCTCCACCCTCAAGGAAGCTCCGGCCGATGCCGAAGTGGTCAGCCACAAACTCATGATGCGGGCGGGGCTGATCAAGAAGCTGGGCGCTGGCATCTACAGCTACATGCCCATGGGCGTTCGGGTGATCCGCAAGGTCGAGGCCATCGTGCGCGAGGAAATGAACCGTGCCGGAGCGGTGGAGTTGGTCATGCCCGTGGTGCAGCCGGCAGAGCTGTGGCAAGAAACGGGGCGGTTTGAGAAGATGGGCCCTGAGTTGCTGCGCATCCAGGATCGCCATGGCCGTGATTTCGTGGTGCAGCCGACCAGCGAAGAAGTGATCACTGACATCGCACGCCAGGAACTGCGCAGCTACAAGCAGTTGCCCAAGAACTTCTACCAGATCCAGACCAAGTTCCGTGATGAGCGCCGGCCCCGCTTTGGCCTGATGCGTGGGCGCGAGTTCACCATGAAGGACGCCTATAGCTTCGACCGCGACCAGGTCTCGGCCAAGGCCAGCTACCAGGTCATGGCCCAAGCCTACCGGCGCATCTTTGACCGTTTCGGCCTCACCTACCGTGCCGTGGCGGCCGACAGCGGCGCCATTGGTGGAGACCTGAGCGAGGAATTCCAGGTGATTGCCGCCACGGGTGAAGACGCCATCGTTTACTGCCCCCAGAGCGACTATGCCGCCAACATGGAAAAGGCCGAGGCGCTGGCCCCTTCGGGAGCGCGTGGCGCCGCGACACAGGGGATGGCCAAGGTCGCAACGCCCGGCAAGAGCACCTGCGCCGACGTGGCGGAGTTGCTGGGCGTGCCGCTCAAGACCACCGTCAAATCGCTGGTGCTGGCCACCGACGAGACCAACGCGGCGGGCGAGATTGTCAAAACCCAGGTCTGGTTGCTGCTGCTGCGTGGTGACCACGACATGAACGAGATCAAGGTGGCCAAGGTGCCGGGGCTGGAGGGCTTCCGCTTCGCAACCCTGGGCGAGATTGACGAGCACTTTGGCTGCAAGCCCGGTTATCTGGGGCCCATCGGCTTGAAGAAGCCGCTCAAAATCGTGGCAGATCGTGAAGTCACGCTGATGGCCGACTGGATCTGCGGCGCCAATGAAGCGGATTTCCACACCACCGGCGTGAACTGGGGCCGTGACCTGCCCGAGCCAGACGCCGTGGCCGATCTGCGCAATGTGGTGGCGGGCGACCCCGCGCCGGATGGCCAGGGGGAACTTGCCATTGAGCGCGGCATCGAAGTGGGCCATGTCTTCTATCTCGGCACCAAGTACAGCCGCGCCATGAACGCCACCTTTCTGGACGAAAACGGCAAACCCCAGCCGCTGGAGATGGGTTGCTACGGCATCGGCATCACCCGCCTGCCTGCTGCAGCGATCGAGCAGAACCATGACGAGCGCGGCATCATCTGGCCCGATGCGATTGCACCCTTCACCGTGGTCATCTGCCCCGTGGGCATGGACCGCAGCGAAGCGGTCAAGACCACGGCCGAGTCGCTGTATGCCGATTTGCTGGCCGCTGGCGTCGACGTGATCCTGGACGACCGCGGCGAGCGCCCCGGCGCGATGTTTGCCGACTGGGAGCTGATTGGCGTGCCACACCGCGTGACCGTTGGCGACAAGAGCCTCAAGGAAGGCGTGGTCGAGTACCAGCACCGCCGCGATGCCGAAGCCTCCAAAGTGGCCGTGGCCGACATCCTGGCCCATGTGAAGGGGCGCATGGCCGTATGACAAGGGAGCGCGATCTGTCTGCAAGCGCCTCGGCCATGGCCGGGCTGACCGGTGTTTCCCGGCGTGCGTGCCTGGTGTCGCTTGCGGCACCTGCCGCATGGCTGGGGGCGCCTGCGCAGGCCCACGCAGGCAGTCAGCTGGAAGAGCCGTTGATGGATTCGGTGCGTACGGCGCTGACATCGGCGGTGGGCAACTTTGGCCCGCCCGAGCCGCAGTTCTTCAGCACCGAAGCGCGTCTGCACTATTTGCGCTGGCTGGGCACCATGAGCGACCGTTTGCGCCGTCGCAAGCCTGAATGGGAAGTGCGCCGCGACTTCCTGCAGACGGTGTGGTACGAGTCCAAGCGCGCGGGGCTCGATGTGTCGCTGGTCATGGGGCTCATCCAGGTCGAGAGCGCCTTTCGCAAGTTCGCCGTGTCCAGCGTGGGGGCCCGTGGCTATATGCAGGTCATGCCCTTCTGGACGCGCGTGATTGGTGATGGCGACCCGGGCAAACTGTTTCACATGCAGACCAACCTGCGTTTTGGCTGTGTGATCCTGCGCCACTACATCGACCGCGAGCGCGGCGACCTGTTCCTGGCGCTGGGCCGCTACAACGGCAGCCGGGGCCGCTCGCCCTATCCCGATGCCGTGTTTGGTGCCCAGCGCAACTGGCATTTCAACGAGAAACCTGCAGCGGCCTGATCCATCAGGTTGATGAGGGCGGGTGCGGGCACAAGGTGGATCAGGGTGCGGCCGTTGCGGCAGGGTCTACAGGGCCGCTGTTTTCCAGGGGTACTGGTTTCAGGCGCGACACCATCACCTGATCAACGCGAAAGCTGTCCACGTCCACCACCTCGAACTTGTAGCCGCCCCAGCTCACACTGTCGGTGCGTCGGGGAACGCGGCGCAGCATCACCATCAGGAAGCCGGCCAGGGTTTCGTAGTCGTCGCTGTGCGGCAGTTCGTCCAGGCCCAGCGCATGCAACACGTCTTCCACCGGGGTGACGCCATCGATGAGCCACGAGTTCTCGTCGCGCCGCACGATCTGCTCTTCGTCGGCCGATCCCACCAGATCGCCCATGACGGTGCTCATCACGTCGTTCAGCGTGACCACGCCCACCACCAGGCTGTATTCGTTCACGATGACGGCGAAATCCTCGTGCACCTGGCGGAACTGTTCCAGCACCTCGGACAAGGTGAGGCGGTCGGGCACGATCAGCACCTTGCGCACCAGGCTGTCGTCGGCCAGCGAAATGGGCTGGTTGTTCAGCACACGCTGAAACAGGTCTTTGGCGTCCACATAGCCCACCACATGGTCGATATCGCCTTCACACACAGGGTAGGTCGAGAAGGGCTCGGCCGCGATGCGCAGGCGAATCACGGCGTCCGGCTCGTCGCGCAGAAAAAAGGCAATGCGATCGCGTGGTGACATGGCACTAGACACCATGCGCGTATCGAGCTCAAACACATTGGTGATGACCTGCTGCTCGCGCGCGGCCAGCACGCCCGCCCGCGCACCGGCTTCCATCATGGCCAGGATGTCGTCAGAGGTGATGCGGTCGTCCCGCAGGGACGACATGCCCAGCAGGCGGAACAGGGCGTCCGCCCCCTTGCTGTAAAACCACACAAGCGGACGCATCACGGTCATCAGGAACACCATGGGCTGGGCCAGCCGCACCACCATGTTCTCTGGCTCGGCCATGCCCAGGCGCTTGGGGAACAGGTCGGAAAACAGGATGAACAGCGACGTGATGACTACGAAAGACGCCAGAAAGCCGACGGTCTGGGCGCTGGCGTCCGGTAGCCACAGCCCTGACAGCGCCGTGAAATGCGGGCTCAGCGCGCCTTCGCCAACGATGCCCCCCAAAATGGCCACTGCGTTTTGTCCGACCTGCACCACGGTGAAGTAGTCCCCTGGCTGCTCCTGCAGGCGCAGCACCCGGTCGGCGCGTGCATCACCCTCGTCCGCCATCTGGCGCAGGCGCAGGCGGCGTGCGGCAGCCAGCGAAATTTCGGCCACCGAAAAGAATGCACTGGCTGCGATGAGCAGGCCAATGATGAGCAGGCTTTGGGTCAGGGTCATGGTGATGGAGAAGCCGGGCGGGGCCTGGCGGCAGACTCGCCGGGCCTTGTGAGTGTAGCGGCGCACGCGTGCACTGCAGTACGGCTTGCAGCACCCAGAGCTGCGCAATTGCGCCCGCCAGGGTGAGCGCCAATGCACGGAAAGGATGATCCCGAGCGCTGACAAATCGACGTCAAAACGGGCAAAGCCGCCCACAGGCGGCCTTGCAGCACTAGAGGTGCGGACGTGTGCCCTGCGGCGTGGCTCAGCCCTCGCTGCCGAGCAGCTGCTTGAGCTCGCCCGATTCGTACATCTCCATCATGATGTCCGAACCGCCAATGAACTCACCTTTCACATACAGCTGCGGAATGGTGGGCCAGTTGCTGTATTCCTTGATGCCCTGGCGGATTTCCTCGTCTTCCAGCACGTTGACTGTGGTCAGGGCCTTGGTGTCAACGCCGCAGGCCTTGAGGATCTGGATGGCACGGCCCGAAAAGCCGCACATCGGAAAGCTGGCATTGCCTTTCATGAACAGCAGGATGTCGCTGGATTTCACGAGGGCGTCGATGCGTTGTTGGGTGTCGCTCATGGGGTTCTCCTTGTAGGGGGCTGACGGGCAAAAGGCCCGCAATGGGGGGATTATTTCACTGTCGGCCACTGCCCGCCGGTGCAACGCGCGATGCCGGCGAGGTCTTTGCGGCTTTGCACCTGCGCAAAGCCCTGTTCTCGCAGCAGCGTGCTGACGGCGGCGGCCTGGTCCCACCCGTGTTCCAGCAGCAACCAGCCGCCCGGCACCAGATGCGCGGGGGCTTGGGTCACGATGGTGCGGATGTCGTCGAGTCCGTCGGCACCGCTGGCCAGGGCCTGCAGGGGTTCGTGGGTCAGCGCGGCCAGGTGCGGGTCGGCCGCCGGAATGTAGGGCGGGTTGGAGACGATGGCGTCAAACCGGCCTTCGACACCGTCCAGCCAGTGGCCCCGTGCAAACCGCACGGGCAACGCCAGGCGCTGTGCATTGGCTTGCGCCACGGCCAGGGCATCGGAGCTGGCATCCACGGCCAGCACCTGGGCTGTGGGGCGCTGGTGCTGCAAGGCCAGCGCAATCGCGCCGCTGCCGGTGCCCAGGTCCACGATGCGTGGCGGGTGCAGCGGGTCGGTCAGGGGTGCGATCACTTCCAGGGCCCAGTCCACCAGCGTCTCGGTGTCGGGGCGCGGGTCGAGCACGCGGGCGTCAATGACCAGCGGCAGGCCATAAAACTCTTTGCGCCCGGTCAGGTAGGCCACGGGCTCTCCGGCTGCGCGGCGTTGGCACAGGGCCATGAATGCTTCTTGCACTGCGGGCTCCAGCGCATCGGTGTCATGCGCCAGCAGCCAGGCGCGGCCTGCATCGGGGCGGCCCATGGCGTGCAGTAGCAGCATCTGTGCATCGATGCGTTCCAGGCCCAGGGTGCGGGCCTGCGTCAGAACCTGCGCCAGGGTGGGGGTTGATGTGTTCACTCTATTTTTGATAGCTGCTTGCGCTTATGCAAAAAGGGCTAAAGCCCGATTTCATAAAAATCATTGTCCGCCTTGGATGGAGGCGCCCATCTCCAGTTCTTCGAGCTGCTCGGCTTCGCGTGCATGCGCCAGGGCTTGCAGCACCTCGGTCAGGTCGCCATCCATCACATATTGCAGCTTGTAGAGCGTGAGGTTGATGCGGTGGTCGGTCAGCCGCCCCTGCGGGAAGTTGTAGGTGCGGATGCGGTCGCTGCGGTCGCCGCTGCCGATCAGGCCCTTGCGCAGCGCGGCCTCCTTGGCGGCGCGCTCGCTGCGCTCTTTCTCCTGGATGCGCGCCTGCAGCACCTGCAGGGCCTTGGCCTTGTTGCTGTGCTGGCTGCGGCCGTCCTGGCACTCGGCCACGATGCCGGTGGGCAAGTGCACCACGCGCACGGCCGAGTCGGTCTTGTTGATGTGCTGGCCGCCCGCGCCGCTGGCGCGAAAGGTGTCGATGCGCAGATCGGCCGGATTGAGCTTGATGGCCTCGGTCTCGTCGGGCTCGGGCATCACGGCCACGGTGCAGGCGCTGGTGTGGATGCGGCCCTGGGTTTCGGTGGCGGGCACGCGCTGCACGCGGTGGCCGCCCGATTCGAACTTGAGTGCGCCGTAAACGTGGTCACCTTCGATGCGCAGCACGATTTCCTTGTAGCCCCCCAGCTCGGCCGCGTTTTCGCTGATGACCTCGACCTTCCAGCCCACGCGGTCGGCGTAGCGCATGTACATGCGCGTGAGGTCGCCGGCAAACAGGGCGGATTCATCGCCGCCCGTGCCTGCGCGGATTTCAACAAACGCATTGCGCGCGTCGTCGGGGTCTTTGGGCAGCAGCAGGCGCTGCAATTCGTCTTCGAGCTGCAGCAGCTCGGCGGAGGCCGCGGTGATTTCTTCCTGCGCCATTTCCGCCATCTCAGGGTCGGCAAGCATCTCGCGCGCTCCGGCCAGGTCGGCTTCGCACTGCACAAAACGGGCATAGCGGCCGGCGACCTGGGTAACCTCCGCATGTTCGCGCGACAGCACGCGGTATTGCGCCATGTCGGCCATGATGTCTTCGCGCGAGAGCAAAAAATCCAGTTCGCCCAGACGCTGCGCATAGCGTTCCAGCTGGCTTCGGAGAAAGGGTTTCATTTTTAATCGTTATTGTTGCTACTAAAAACGTAGCTGCTCGCGTTTATCTGGTATGGGCAAATGATCGATTTTTCCTAAATATTCAAGGGTCACAGATACTTCGCACCATCTGTTCTGGATCGTCGAAGCCTGGGCGCTCAGCGGGTACAGCCTTTCGGCATGCCCAAGGCCGGCCAGACCCCGTGCGAACGGCTGCCCATCGAAGACAGGTTGCCAATCAGGCAACGGGCCGTGACAACCGGGGGCGAAGGCTCAGTGGGCTCCGTCCAGGATCCAGCGCGCCAGGCCCCGGGCGCTTTCTTCGCTCAGGTGTTCGTGGGCGCCAATGCGGCCCACCAGGCGCGGCTTGCGCAACTCGGTGATCAGGTGGTCTTCGGCGCCGGCTTCGCCGCGGTGCTTGGCGGTGTGGCTGGCCAGCTGCGCAAAGCTGGGCGCGTTGGGGTGGTAGGCGTTGCTGTGGCAGCTGTAGCAGCCCATCTCCACCGCCAATGTGGAGCCGGCCTGTGCCAGTGGGCAGGCCGCCAGGGCGAAACCCAGGAGGAAGGGAAGGACGATTTTGTGTGCGTGGGCCATGGGCCGGACTTTCAAGCAAAGGGAAACAACGGGCAGCAGGCGCTGCCGAGCCAGTGTTGCCCCGAACCCCCCATGGACGGGCAGGCCAAGGCAGTATGAGCGGCGCTACAGGCCGGTCTTGCTTTGCGAGCGCAGGAACAGGCGCGAGACGGTCTGCGCAGTCTGGGCGCGCAGGTCGGCGTCGCCTGCCCGCAACTCGGCCATGGTGCCGTGCAGCATCTTCTGGGCAAGACCACGCGAAAGGGCCTCCAGCACGGCATCGACATCTTCGCCTTTGGCCAGCAGCTTTTTGGCGCGCGCGATCTCCAGGGCGCGCCACTCGTCGGCCTGGGCGTTGATCTGCTGGATCAGGGGCACCACGCCGCCTGCGGCACCTGCGGGGCTGCGCAGCTCCATCCAGTGCATGAAGCTCTGCACCCCGGCATCGATGATGGCTTCGGCCTGCGCCACGGCCGCCTGGCGGTTGGCCTGGGCGGTCTGCACCACGCTGGCCAGGTCGTCCACGGTGTACAGGTACACGTCGCCCAGGGCCTTGACCTCGGGCTCGATGTCGCGCGGCACGGCCAGGTCCACCATGAACATGGGGCGGTGGCGGCGTTTTTTGAGGGCACGCTCCACGGCACCCAGGCCGATGATGGGCAGGGTGCTGGCGGTGCAGCTGATGATGGCGTCGAACTCGTGCAGGCGCTCGGGCAGGTCCGACAGGCGCATCACCTCGCCACCAAAACGGGTGGCCAGCTTCTCGCCGCGCTCCAGCGTGCGGTTGGCGATGGCAATGGACTGGGGGTTCCTGGCGGCGAAATGCGTGGCCGCCAGTTCGATCATTTCGCCCGCGCCGACAAACAGCACGCGGATCTCGGAGAGGTCTTCAAACAACTGGCCCGCCAGGCGCACAGCGGCGGCGGCCATGCTGATGCTGTGCGCGCCGATTTCGGTGCTGGTGCGCACCTCTTTGGCCACGGCAAAGCTGCGCTGGAACAGCTGGTTGAGCGTGGTGCCCAGGGCGCCCGCCGTTTCGGCGGCACGCACGGCGTTTTTCATCTGCCCAAGAATCTGGGCCTCGCCCAGCACCATCGAGTCAAGCCCGCTGGCCACGCGAAAAGCGTGGCGCGCCACCAGGCTGTCTTCCAGCGTGTAGGAGTGCGAACGCAGCAGCGCGGGGCTTACGCCACCGCTTTGCGCCAGCCAGCCCAGCGTGTGGTCCATGGCAGTCTGGTCGCCAGCGCAATAGATTTCGGTGCGGTTGCAGGTGGAAATGATGGCCGTTTCCACACCGTTGTGTCGGGTGCTGTGGCCCAGCGACTGGCGCAACCCCTGCAGCGTGGGCGTGATCTGGTCAAGCGCAAACGCGAATTTACCGCGCAGATCGAGCGGCGCGGTGGTGTGGTTGATGCCGAGGGCCCAGACTGCCATAGACGCCGATTATAAAATTGTTCTCGGTATCAGGCACCGTGTTTGCCTAAGCCTTGATCTGGGTCACGTTTATGGGTCCGCTGGACGCTCTTTATCACGCCGTGAATTTCATGGCGCCCGCTGCGGCGCTGGCCGTTTTGCTGGCGCTGGGTGGGCGCTTGATTCGATCAAAAGGGGCGTTGGCGCTTTCCTGGCGTGCGCAAGTAGCTATCAATTTTGTGGTTGGCTGCGCCGTGCTGGTGGCTGGGTTGGTCGTGCTGGGCCGCGACGGCAAGATGCTGACCTATGCGGCGCTGGTGTTGGGCTGCGCCACCTGCCAGTGGGTGCTGGTGCGTGGCTGGCGGGGCTGAGCGCCGATTCGGTGCGGGTGCCGGGCCGCTTTGGCGCGGCACCTGACGGCTCACTGATCGGCCGGGCTGAACAGATCGACGCGGTCGGTGATGATGCCGTCGGTTCCCAGGTCGATCAGGCGTTGGGCCGCCCATTCGTCGTTGACCGTGTAGCTCAGGGCGCGCATACCCAATGCGTGGACCTGTTGCACCAGGGCGACATTCCACAGCGCGTGGTTGCACACCAGCGCCTGGCAGCCTAATTGCTGCGCCAGGGCCAGGCAGTCGTCTTGCAGGGTATCGACCAGCAGGCCGCGTGGCAGCTGCGGAGCAGCGGCCTGGGCCGCTGCCAGTGCGTCTGGCTTGAACGAGGTCAGCAAGGGCGGCACAGCCGTGGCGGGCCAGATGCGTGCCAGCAACTCGCCCACGGCGCGGCCTGTGGCGGCTTCGGCGCCAGGGGTGGGTTTGATTTCCACATTCAGGCAGAAATGGTTGGCCAGGCACCAGCGTGCCAGCGCTTCCAGCGTGGGCAGGCTCTCGCCTGCGTAGGCGCGGGAATGCCAGCTGCCCGCGTCCAGTTGCGACAAGGCAGACCAGGGCAGGTCGCCGCCCGTGCCGTGGCCATTGCTGGTGCGCTGTAGCGTGGCATCGTGCATCAGGAACAGCACGCCGTCGCTGCTCAACTTGGCGTCGCATTCGAACATGCGGTAGCCGTATTGCGCACCCAGCCGGAAGGCCGACATCGTGTTCTCGGGCGCCAGTTTGCCGGCGCCACGGTGGGCGATCCAGCGGGGATAAGGCCAGGGG
>NZ_QOZT01000073.1:0-19625 GCF_003345135.1 Acidovorax sp. BoFeN1 | reverse complement strand
GACGAACTCAAGCTGCGCATCCTCAAAGGCATCGACGAGATGAATGCCCAACCCGTTCGCTTCCAATGGAAGAGCTTCGACTTCCAAATGGCTGAAACGTAAAGCTTTTGCGGAAACGATGTACTAGGGAAGCCGGGTCGATTCAAAGCGGGGGTAGGGTGCTCCAAACGTGTACGGGGCTACCGTGCTTGGTCAGTTGCGTCGGAGGAATTCGGTGATTCCCAAAGCTCTTCAAGGCTCACGTCGTTGCTGCGGGATCGGTGCTCTTTCAGGAGGTAAGTCATATTCGGGATCATGGGGGTCGAAAGCCGTTCTATGACTACACAGCAGCCTTTGGCCGGAGTTGGTATGAGGAGTTACTCGACTCAATCCTGCCTCGCTGAAACCGCACGGCTAGGCGCACACCGCGAGCAGATATTTTTTTGCGGATGGTTCTACTGCTTGCGCGCTGATATCAATGTGCTACACTGACCCATGCTTGCAGTAGAGTCATCCGCGAATATGAATCACCCGCTCGGCACTATCGCCAAAGTCCACACTGCCCTCGTTTTCCGCGACCAAGCCCCCTCGGAGGGGGCTGACGGCAATGTGCGCGCACTGGCTATCCGAGATCTGGTAGCTGGCAAACCCTTGCGCTGGCACGAGTTGCCGCGCCTGCATGTGCAGGAGCGGCATCTCGTGCACTGTCTTCAGCGTGGCGACGTCGTGATCCCGTCAAGGGGAGACTACTACAGAGCCTGGCTCTTCGAAGGTGCCAACGATCCGATCTTCCCCGTCGGCCAGCTCAACGTAATCCGCCCAAAACCTCAACTGGACGCGCGCTACCTCGTCTGGCATCTGAACGAGCCGTCGACGCAAAAGCGGATTTCTCTGCTGTTGACAGGCACCACGATCAAGGCGCTGACCAAAGCTGCGCTTCTTTCGCTGGAAGTCGAAGTTCCATCCATGTCGAAGCAAAGCCAGATTGCCGAACTCGATCAGACGACACAGGAGATCGTGGCCATTCGACATCGCCTGAACGAGATCGACAGGACAGAGACCGCCCATGTGACGCGACAAGCACTGCGCAGTGGGGCTACACATGCTTGACCTCTCACGACAAGAGGCCATTCGGTCTGCAGTTCTTCAGGCCTGTGACGCGTTCCGCGGAATCTGTGGGCCGATGGAGTACCGCGATCTCGTGCTGGCGATGCTGCTGATACGGTCCCTGTCTGACGTTGCGTCAGTTCAAGGCGGCCAGGCCACCGCAGTCCCTGGCGATGTGTCGTATTACGTGCCTGACGAGTCCCGCTTTGACCACCTCGTCGCTGCCCGCGACAGAGCTGGCCTGGGGGAATGCATTGATTCGGCCCTTGCTGCCATCGGACGGGCCAACCCCAGTCTGCGCGGGGTCTTCCAGGGCATTAGCTTCAACTCGACTGTGATTGGCAACGCTGAGCAAAAGGAGCGTGTGCTTGTACGGCTCCTGGATGCTGTCAGTGCTAGCGCTCTTAACTTCAGCGACGATGGCGGTCTAGCGAATGAAGCCGTTGCTTTCGCGTGTGATTGGCTGATTAGGCATACCGCGGAGCAGGGCGGTAGGTGGGGCGGCGAGTTCTACACCCCACCCGAGTTGTCTCAACTGTTGGCACGCCTGATGGAACCTGCGGTCGGCGAGGCTATCGGCGACCCCTGTTGCGGAACAGGCTCGCTGCTGATCGCGTGCAGTCAGTTTGCCAGTGCGAGGTCGGGGCAGGGTGAGTGTGAACTCTTTGGCCAGGAGAAGAACGGCTCGACCTGGGCGCTGGCCAAGATGAACATGGTTCTTCATGGGGAGACTCATCATCAGCTCGAGTGGGGAGATACCCTGCGTGACCCCAAGCTGCTCGACGCCTCTGGCGGATTGATGCGTTTCGATGTCGCCGTTTCCAGCCCCCCGTTCTCGCTACGCGACTGGGGTCACGAGATGGCGGAGAGAGATGTCCATCAGCGCTACAGGCGCGGCGTCCCTCCGCGAATGGCCGGCGATTACGCGTTTATCAGCCACATGGTCGAAACGCTCGCGCCTGAGACGGGCCGCATGGCGGCAGTCGTGACCTTGGGAGTGCTCTTTCGTACTGGGGCAGAAAGGCAGATTCGAGAGCAACTCGTCCGCGAAAACCTGATCGATGCGGTGATTGCCTTGCCAACCAAGATGTTTGCTCATACGGCGATCCCAGTCGCGATTCTCGTGCTGCGCAAGCGGAAGGCCGATGACGGCGTGATGTTCATTGACGCCAGCCACGCCTACCTGCATGGGAAGACGCAGAACGTGCTGCGTGAATCCGATCTGAGCTTGATCGAGGACACCTACCGCGGGCGACAAGACTTCGAACGGTATGCACGCCTCGTGGATCCAAGCGAGATCGCGGCGAACGACTTCAGCCTCAGCGTGGCCCGGTATGTGGCTATAGCAGCAGATGAGGCAGAGGTTGACCTCGACGCTCTGCGAGCCGAGCGCGTTCAGCTCAAATCCGACCTGGCGCGGCTGGAGGCCAAACTGTCAGCCTTGCTGCAGGAGGCTGTTCATGCGTAGCACAAAGGAAAACGGCCGCTTACGCGGCCGCCTCCTCTTTTGCGTCTTGGGGTCCAGCGTCCGTCCGAAGAGGGAGCTACTGAACCATGTTGCCCAAGCGCTTACCAGGGAAGTATAACACCCATGCTGAAACTGATCAAAGGCAACCCTGCCGGTAATCTAGCCTACATCCAGGCGCTTTCGCACGCACGACTGAGCAACTATCGTAGCTTCTTCGGCGCTACTGATGACGGTGAGGCACTGGGACTCTACCAGTGGAACGATGACCTGAGCGCCGTCCTTTTTCGCACAATCTCGCTGGTTGAGGTGGTGCTTCGGAACCAGTTCCATCATGCTATGAGCCAGCGCTATGGCGCTGTGGGTGGCCAGGGCTCCAAGGACTGGTACGCTCACGTTTCACTGAGCAGCTTGTCGAAGGCCAAGATTATGGACGTCACGCACTACAAGCGGGGCAATCAGTTGCTGCCGCGCGTGCCTGCGCCGTCACCCGATGACGTGGTGTCCGGCCTGACATTCGGGTTCTGGCCGCGCCTTCTCGACCTCACGGTCGATATTCACCAACAACCCGTGGCGTGGGGCCCTATCCTCGTGGACGTTCTCCCCGGGCATCGGCAGCGACAGGTAAGCTATTGGGCCAAGCTGAAACATCGAGATGCCCTCTTTGCCAGGCTCGACCTGTGCAACGAGCTGCGAAATCGCATCGCTCACCATGAGCCCATCTGGAAGTTGGGGCCCCTGATGGTTGAGAGCCGCTCCCGCCACGGCTCGCCGGTGGCGATTCAGGCGCCTGCGCCCACGACGCCTGCAGATGCGCTGAGCCGATTGCGTACGCTGTACGACCGTGTCATTGAACTGCTAGGCTGGTTGTCCCCGGCAGTGGCGGCAAAACAGCAGGCCAGCGATATGCATCTGCGCTGCCTGAACCTGCTGCTGATCGACACGCTGCGCGATTATCGGCGCGCACTGCCGCCGGCAGAGATCGACCTTGCGACAGTATCCAACCTCAGGTCCCTGCGAAAGGCGTTCCGTTACGCGGCGCGTCGCAAGCAGCCAGTGCTCATTAAGGACGGACACCGTTTGATCGGCCATCTGTCCTGCAACACACCATGAATTCGAAGCTGATGCCGCATGTGCAGTCAGGCGAGCCCTCTGCTCGTGTCTGGAAGATGGGTGTCCGAAGTTCGAGGGCTAACATCCGTACTACCCCAGCAGGTGCCAATCGTCCACCTGTGTTCACGCTGGTGTTCAAGGCACAGCGGTTTGCAGATCCTCTCAAGTCCATAGGCGGTGAGACGTTGACACCTTACCGCCAACCTCCTTGAAGTGGGAGGACGGGGTAACATTGAAGGTGATTGACCATGAAGTCGAAAAAGTCGCTTCCACGCAAATCGCTCCATCTCCCGCGTCAGCAAAAGATATGCGTTTTTGACGGTAAAAGCGACGGTAAAGGCTCAAGTCAATCACCGCCAATCCCTTTAATCATGCGTGTTTGGGGGCCTGTTGATGATGGAGTGGGAGTAAAAACTCTAACGTAAGTTATTGATTTATATGAATTTTAACTTGCGAAGAAGTGACGCACGCCCAACTAAGTCGTTGATTTGGTTGGGCTTTGGCATTGCCGCGAAATCCCTCGGTCACGCGCAGGTGCCACTTGAGTAACTGGAGGATCGGGTTGTTCCCAATGTCCGGCACATGGTCCGCAATCACCCACATCTTGATGCCGGTAAAGACCAAGAATATGCCGAATATGTAACGCACCCAGCTGAATTGGCTCACCAGTGTGGCGCCCAGAGCGATCACGCCCAGAATGCCCCAGAAAAGCACACGGTGCTGCTAGTGTCTGGGAATGGCAAAGAACGTGAAAATTCAGCGCGATGACGAATACGTTGTCCATCGACAGCGACTTCTCGATCAGGAACCTGGTGAAGTAATCCATGCCGCTTTGTGCGCCCAGATACCACAACACCCAGGCACCGAACAGCAGCGCCGCAGTGATTTTCCCCCGTCGACAGAAGAAGGCTCTCGCGCACGCTGATCTCGTGGTTGTCCTTGTGCAACACGCCTAGATCGAACGTCAGCAAGGCGATGACGATGCCGATAAACACCAGCCAAATTCAGGCCGGTGTGCCAACGAGGTCTGTGAGCAGGAACGCAACGAATGCGTCCATGGTGGTGAATCTATCGTGCCGGAACGGGAAAAAAATGCGACTGCGCACGCGTGAAGCGTGTCCCTGCACAACGGGCCTGTGGCGACTGGGCCACGGTCCCGGTGCAGTGCGCTCGGGGCTCATGCGGGCTTCATCGCAAGACGGCGGCGCGGGATGTGCCGGCGCTGACCCCGCGGCGCTTGAGTAGAGAGATCAGGGCATGGGCTCCGATCGCCAAGGCGACGAGGGTCATGGCGCCCAGGCCCCAGATGGCCCATCCCACTACCGTGACGGCTCCGGACAGGGCGGGGACTGTTTCGATTGCTGCCGCGATCATTGGTCCTGCGGGGGCGATCAAGGCCTCGAACTCCCGCGCAAGTTCGGGCGGTATCCAGCCACGGAGCCATTCGGGTATGAATATCGTGCCTATGGCGTGGGTGCCATCTGTCAGAACGCCTGCGCTTGAGACTGCCCATGCAGCTACTGTATACAGGCCCCAGCATGCCAAAGACCACAGGGCCATAAGCGTAAACGAGATAAACCAGCTGATTGCGTAAAACATCGAATGTCGTCCTTTCAAAATCGCAAGTGCCAAGTATGGTCAAGGCCAATCGCGATAGACACCAGTTCCAGTCGAACCTACCATTCGGTTTTATCGAACTGGGGGCTGCATGTTGAACTACCGCCATCTCTACTATTTCTGGATGGTTGCGAAGGAGGGTGGCTTTGCCCGTGCCGCAGACCGCCTGGAGATGGCCGTGCAGACCATCAGCGCGCAGGTGCGGGATCTCGAAAAGTCCCTGGGTCACCAACTGCTCAAGCCATCGGGCCGCGGTGTGGCGCTCACCGAGGCGGGCCAGGCGGCATATGGACGGGCCGAAGAAATATTCCAGCTGGGTCAGTGCATTGTCGATGAGGTGCGTGAGGCAGCCAGTGCCCAGGTCGCACGACTGTCTGTGGGTTTGTCTGACGGCATCTCCAAGCTGGCGGCGCATGCGCTGCTGGAGCCGGTGCTTGCCACGCCGCATCTTCGCCTGGTGTGCCACGAGGGGGAGTTTGATGAACTGCTGTCCGAGTTGGCATTGCACCAGCTGGATGTGGTGCTGGCCGGGCAGGCTGCGCCCCGCAATCCAAACCAGCGGCTCTCCAGTGAACGTATCGCCCGCTCCGCGCTGCAGTGGTATGGACCGGCTTCGCTGGTCAAAAAGTCTGTGCGCGACCGTTTTCCGCAGTCGCTGCAGGATTTGCCGGTGCTGTTGCCCACAGCCCATTCGCCGCTGCGATCCACGCTGGATACTTGGTTTCACGATATCGGCGTCAGGCCCCGGGTAGTAGGTGAGTTTGAAGACAGCGCGCTGCTGGCGGTGTTTTCGGCCCGCGGGCTCGGGGCGTTCCCGGTTAGCCAATTGGGCGCCCAGGACGTAGGGCTGGTGCGAGGGCTACGCCTTTTGGGTGACTGCCCCGACATCAGCGAGGAAGTGCATGCCATTTGGTCGCGCCGCGGCCAGCATCACCCGCTGGTACGCCAAATACTGGCCGCTTCGCACAGGGCGGATGCTGTGTAGTGTGCGCACGGGCCCTGCATGGTCACTGTCTGAGGTCGTGTGGCGATCACGGCGTCGGCTGGCTTGCCGCCGTTCACATCGTGAGCGCCCGTTCTGTGGCGTTCTGTGTGGTTGGCGCTTTGCCCAAACGCCACTGCGCTAGTGCTGCTTCCATGATCCATGCCTCTGCCGCCGCTACGTGGTGGTCTGCAGCAACAGCCGTACTGGCAAAGTGCAGCACCATGTCCTGCAGTTCTGGATTGGACACATCGTTCAACAGCGCTGAGAGCGTTTCCGCGTTGACGCTGCCAGTGAGGACGCGGCGCTCGTGTGTGCCCATCAGCAGGTCTTCGCACAAAGTGCGCAGTACCCTTGCGAAGGCCCCGGGGGCAAGGCCGAGTTCGCGCTCGATGTCCAGTCCGTAAAGGGCATCCATCTCCGAGCGGCTGACGTGTCCATCCGATATCAACAGCAGGGCAACGACCCGGGCTGCTGCTTCGGGGCTGTTTTTGGCGTAGCTATGCATGGTTATTCCTTAGGGGCGTGTTGGTGGTTGCAATGACGGGTCCTGCCCCGGGGGGCTGCAGGGGCGTGAGACGCCAGCGTGGCGGCATCGGCCCTGCTAGCGGCGACGGCCCCCCGGGCGTTCGCGGCGTACTGAGTCGATTCGAATGGGAATCAGCGCCGGAGCACGCGATGCCCTTCGCCATTGCGACCATTGCCAGAGCAGCCGCAGGGCGGTGGTGCGCAATAGGGTGAGTAGTGAGTGGGCACGGTTTGACGGCTTCACGAAGCGCCTCCTGGTGGTTGATACAGCCTCGAATGTGCAACCAGACCGGCAGTGCAAGAAGCAGGTTTTCTATGACGCTTGCATCGGATAAACCGAAATATTTTGGGTGGTAAAGCGTTTCATGCAGCAGGCTTTGCAGAGATGGTTTTCAGGAAAAAGCTGCTGTTCCCGTCTGAGGATGCTGGCTATCGTGCACGCTCCAACCAAGGAGAACGCTGATGCAGATACTTTTCAAGTCCCGCCATCCTGAAGCAGCCGTGATGCGCGAGGTCGTCGAGCGCCGGGTGCGTTTTGTGCTTCGGCGCCTGAGTGCGCTGGTGCCCCGTGTCGATGTAAAGCTGGTAGACGTGAACGGTCCCCGTGGAGGGATTGATAAGCGCTGCCAGATCGAGCTGCGTACGGATGGCGCTGGCCCGGTGGTCGTCTCGTCAATGGCAAAGGATTGGCGCACGGCCCTCGATGGGGCCCTGGCACGCGCTGTTCGGCTTGTTCTGCGGGTGTGGCGCCGTGCAACGGTTGCGCGCAGGCCGCGCCAGCACGGGTTCGAACTTGAGTCATAAAGATTCGACGTGTGCCTGCGCGGACTCAAACACCGTCCGTCGTGCAGGGCAAGAGTCGTTTCACTTTCGACTGCTGGCATCACGCAGTGTGGGCCAGGTGCTGGTTTGCGCTCCGAGGGCGCGCGCGAAAGCGCTGCATTGCCAAAGGGCTTAGCGCAAACGTGAGCTGCGCCCGCGCCGCGTGTGTCCCGCACTCTGGCATGCCCGCTGACGATTTTCGCTTTTTGCCGTCGGCAGAGAGTGCCTTGCAACGCTTCCTTCCAGGGTGCATGTGCAGTCGGTTTGCTTGCGCATCGGCACAATGTCGTTCTTGTCCGTATTTGCGATCAATGATCTGACCCGAGGATGTGCCATCCCGGGATTGCGCTCCACCTGATGAACACTTTTTTTACCTGCGTACTGGCACCAGCTGGAGGTTTAGCAGCATGACCTCGCCCTCGGATTTCTGGCCCCACTGTGGTTTTCTCATGCTCGCGCGCGACGCGCGCGGCTGGCTGGTGCCTACTGAAGCCTACTTTCAGTGGGTATTGGCAAGGCCCGAACTTGCTTTGGTGCCCGAATCGTGCGCCGCCGAGATGGCCCTGCACCAGTCTCTGGCCACATCGCCATTGCGGCCCGTGGCGTTGCAGGAGCTGGCGGCGCTGGAGGATGACGACGCGCGCGAAAACTACGCCGTGTTCCTGCGATTTCGCGATGGGCTCCTGGCTGCGGGCACATTGGAGGCTTATTACCTGCAGCTCATGCGCAGCGGGGCGGTCAACGTGCCAGCAGTGTTCATCGACGCCGTGGTGCAGGCGCTGCTGCGCAACTTGCTCGATGAATGCAACGACGCCTTCGAAGCCCGGGCGGCCGAGATGCTGTTCCGCCCTCAGCGCATCACCCTCCACGAGAGTCAGATGCTCGCGGGTGATCGCGCCACGCTGGACATGCTCAATGAGACGGCGGGCCTGGGCGACATCGGGCGCCTTTTGCTGGAAAGCGGTGCGTTGCAGCAGCACATCGATATGCAGGTGCTCGGTGTGGACAACGCCCTGCAGTATTGGCAAGGCAGCGAGCGACATCACTTTTTGCTGGACCTGACCCACGAGCTGAAGCAGGACCTGAGCCATGGCCTGACCTTCAAGATGACCAGCGCCCGCTCGGGCCTCAAGGCACTGGCGCGCGTGCTGGAGCGCTGGGTGGCGCACCTGCTGGGCGTGCAGGTGCAGATCGAACCCGTGCACCAGATCACCGACAGCGCGTGGCGTTGGCATGTGGGGCTGGATGTGGAATCCACAGCCATCCTCAACGACCTGTACCAGGACCGGCCGGTGGATGCCGAGCGCATGGCGCGGCTGGTGAGCCTGTTCACGCTGACCTTTGCCAACCCGGCCGAGATGCGGGCCGATGTGGCTGGCAAGCCGGTGTACCTGGGGCTCGCCACCAACGCCGAGGGTGTGGTGCGCATCAAGCCGCAGAACCTGTTGCTCAATCTGCCGCTGGCAACCTCGTCTTGAATACTATGAAATAGATAGCTGTTAGCGCTTTACCCATAAGCACTAGAGGCTGTTTTCATTTGAATTTTGTGTTTCGGTCCCTCGGATCGTTGCACTGCGCCGGGCGCTCAGCCAATCGTCATCAGGCTCGCATTGCCCCCGGCCGCCGCCGTGTTCACGCTGAGCGCCCGCTCGATCATCAGGCGCTCCAGCGGAATGTCGGTGGCGCCGGGCTGCAGCGCGGTCACGCCCACGATGGGCCCCGCGCGGCGGGTGAGAGCGGTGCACACGGCCTGCAGCGATGGGGTGTCGCCATGGTGCAGCACGGCATCCAGTTCCAGCGTGCCGTCGTTCAGTGTGTTGTCTTGCAGCATGACCTGCGCCTGCACCAGCGTGTGCAATTGGGCGCGCAGGCTGGCTTGGGCGTTGGGCCACAGGGCGGTGCCGCCGGTGGCGAGCACGGCGGCGGTCTGCGTCAGCAGGTCGTCAACACTTTGCGCCAGGCACAGCACCCTGGCGCGCGGGGCCAGCGTGTAAACATTGCGCTCGCCCGTGGGGCCGTGCAGGGTGCGGGCGGTTCCGCTTTGGGTTTGCCGGGCAAAGCGCTGGCAGGTGCTGGCCAAGGCTGCATTGCCTTGCAGCTGGGCCCACTGCTGCAAGGTGGCCAGCGGCGCTAGCAGGCGTTCGCGCACAGCATCCTCGGGCGGTGTGGCACGGTCGGCGTCCGCAAACGTGCGGGCCAGCGCATCGGCCGGGCGCTGTGACAGCAGGCGCAGCAGGTACAGCGGCCCACCCGCCTTGGGGCCCGTGCCTGACAGGCCTTCGCCACCAAACGGCTGCACGCCCACCACGGCGCCCACCATGTTGCGGTTCACGTACACGTTGCCCGCGTGCGCGCGGTTCACCACGCGGGCAATGGTTTCGTCGATGCGGGTGTGTACGCCCTGTGTCAGGCCGTAGCCGGTGGCGTTGATCTGGTCGAGCAACTGGTTCAGGTCGTTGCGGGCGTAGCGCACCAGGTGCAGCACGGGGCCGAAGACCTCGCGTTGCAGCTCACCGATGTGGTTCAGCTCGATCAGTGTGGGCGGTACGAAGGTGCCCTGGGCGTCCGCAGCAGTCCGGTGCGCGGGGTGCTGGAACACGCGGTGGCCCTTGGCCTTGAAGGTCTCGACGTGTTTGCTGATACCAGCTTGTGCTTCGGCATCGATGACCGGCCCCACGTCTACGCGCAGTGCGCCGGGGTTGCCTACGCGCAGTTCGCCCATGGCGCCTTGCAGCATCTCGACCACGCGGTCGGCGGCTTCTTCCTGCACACACAGCACGCGCAGGGCGGAGCAGCGCTGGCCGGCGCTGTCAAAGGCCGACGACACGGCGTCGCCCACCACCTGTTCGATCAGGGCGGACGAGTCCACGATCATCGCGTTCTGCCCACCGGTTTCTGCAATCAGCGTAATGGGGCGGCCAGCGGTATCGAGCCGCCCGGCCACGGTGCGCTGCAGGATGCGCGCGACCTCGGTGGAGCCGGTGAACATCACGCCCATCACGCGGGCGTCGCCAATCAGGCGGGCGCCCACGGTTTCGCCCTGGCCGGGCAGCAGTTGCACGGCGGCCCGTGGCACGCCCGCACGCCACAGCAGGCGCACGGCCTCTGCGGCGATCAGCGGGGTTTGCTCTGCGGGCTTGGCCAGAACGGGGTTGCCTGCGGCCAGCGCGGCCGCCACCTGGCCCATGAAAATGGCGAGCGGGAAGTTCCAGGGGCTGATGCAGGCCACAGGGCCCAGCGGGATGTGGGTGGCGTTGTCGAAGGTGCTTTGCACCTGGGCGGCGTAGTAGCGCAGAAAGTCCACGGCCTCGCGCACTTCGGCCACGGCGTTGCTGGCGCTCTTGCCTGCTTCGCGCATCAGCAGGCCCAGCAGGGGCTGCATGCGCGCTTCCAGCAGGTCGGCGGTGCGCAGCAGGGCTGCGGCGCGTTCGGCGGGGGGCGTGCCGGCCCAGTGGGCTGCGGCGGCCTGTGCGTGGGCCAGGGCCTGGTCCACATCGGCGATGGTGGCCTCTTGCACCTGGCCCACCACATCGCTGTGGTCGGCGGGGTTGCGCACAGGCTGGGTGGGGCCTGCAGGGGCGTCAGCGGCCAGCAGGGGCGTTGCCGTCCGGGAGTGGGAGGCGGTGGTTTGCAGCGCGGCGGCCAGTTCGGTCAGCGTGTTTTCGTTCGACAGGTCCAGCCCGCGCGAGTTGGTGCGTTGCGCGCCATACAGGCCCTGGGGCGTGGCAATGCGGGGGTGGGGCAGGCCAGCGGTGCCTTCGGTGGCGGCTTGCTGGTCTACCACCTGCACGGGGCTCTTCACCAGCTCGTCCAGCGCAATGGTTTCGTCGGCGATGCGGTTCACGAACGAGGTGTTG
Source organism: Acidovorax sp. BoFeN1 (assembly GCF_003345135.1). Taxonomy (NCBI): domain Bacteria; kingdom Pseudomonadati; phylum Pseudomonadota; class Betaproteobacteria; order Burkholderiales; family Comamonadaceae; genus Acidovorax; species Acidovorax sp. BoFeN1. The sequence continues at coordinate 8,155 of NZ_QOZT01000073.1, read as the reverse complement.
GCGCCGTTTTCGAGCAGACGGCGCACCAGGTAGGCCAACAGGGTTTCGTGCGTGCCCACGGGGGCGTAGATGCGGCACGGGCGGCCCAGGCCGCCCTTTCCTGCCTCTCGGCCGAGTTTGCCTGCAGTGATGGCACCCACCACCTGCTCGTAAAGCGGCTCGCCCATGCCGTGCAGGCACTGGAACTCGTACTGCCCGGCGTAGTAGTTGATGCCCGCCAGCTGGTAAATGGTGGCCAGCGTTTCGGCGTTGTGGGTGGCGAACTGGGGGTAGACCGCCTCGGGCGCGGCCAGCAGCTTCTTTGCGCAGGCGATGTACGAAATGTCGGTGTGCACCTTGCGGGTGTAGACGGGGTAGTCCTCCAGGCCATCGACCTGGGCGCGCTTGATTTCGCTGTCCCAGTACGCGCCTTTGACCAGGCGCACCATCAGGCGGCGCTGGGTGCGGCGGGCCAAATCCACCACGTAGTCGATGACGAAGGGGCAGCGCTTTTGGTAGGCCTGGATGACGAAGCCAATGCCGTTCCAGCCGGCCAGCGTGGGTTCGTGGCACAGGCGCTCCAGCAGGTCCAGCGACAACTCCAACCGGTCGGTTTCTTCGGCATCAATGTTCAGGCCAATGTCGTATTGCTTGGCCAGCACCGTCAGGCGCAGCACCAGCGGGTACAGCTCGTCCATCACGCGGCCAAACTGGGCGCGGCTGTAGCGCGGGTGCAGGGCCGAGAGCTTGATAGAGATGCCCGGCCCTTCGTAAATGCCACGACCGGCCGAGGCCTTGCCAATCGCGTGGATGGCCTGTTCGTAGGACTGGTAGTAGCGCTGCGCATCCGCACTGGTCAGCGCGGCCTCGCCCAGCATGTCGTACGAATAGCGAAAGCCCTCGGCCTCCATCGTGCGGGCGTTGCGCAGCGCTTCGTCGATGGTTTCGCCGGTCACAAACTGCTCGCCCATCATGCGCATCGCCATGTCCACGCCCTTGCGGATCAGCGGCTCGCCGCCCTTGGCCGTAAGGCGGCTGAGCGAGTTGCCCAGGCTGCCCTCGCTGTGCGTGGCCACCAGCTTGCCGGTGATGAGCAGGCCCCAGGTGGCGGCGTTGACGAAGAGCGACGGGCTCTTGCCCAGGTGGGCATCCCACTGGCCGTGGCTGATCTTGTCGCGGATCAGCGCGTCGCGCGTGGCCTTGTCGGGGATTCGCAGGAGCGCCTCGGCCAGGCACATCAGCGCCACGCCTTCTTGCGACGACAGCGAGAACTCCTGCAACAGGCCCTGGACGATGCCCGCACGCCCGGCGCTGGCCTTGCGCTCGCGCAGCGCCCTGGCAATGCGCAGGGCCAGTTGTTCGGCCGACGCTGCTTGATCAGCAGGCAACCGGGCCTGGCCCAGCAGCGGGGCCAGGGCCTCGGGCTCGGCGCGGCGGGTGGCGGCGGTGATGGCAGCACGCAGGGGGTTGTTCAGTGGCGTGCGGGGGGCAAAGTCAGCGTACGGAGCAGAGGGCGGGGCGGCGGGCTGCGTCATGGCGGTTTCTTTCGGTGGTGTTGTCGGGCAAATGTGGGTCTGGCGCGTTACTGGCGATGATCCTTGGACTTGCGATGAATAAATGGTCGAAAATATGAATACACACCGGATAAATCGCTAATCAATATGCAAAAAGAACCCGATCTGGACCGGATTGACAGAAAGATCCTGTCAATCCTGCAGGAAGACGGCCGCATTGCCAACCTCAAGCTGGCCGAGGCCGTGGCCCTGTCGCCCACGGCGGTGCTGGCGCGCGTGCAGCGCCTCACGCGCGATGGTTTCATCCTGGGCTACGAAGCACGGCTCAATCCCATCAAACTTGGTGCGGGCATGCTGGTCTTTGTGGAGGTGTTGCTCGACCGCACCACGCTCAACGTGTTCGACCAGTTCAAGGCTGCGGTGCAGGTGCACCCCGAAATCATGGAATGCCACCTGGTCGCAGGCGGGTTTGACTACCTTCTCAAGACCCGCGCTGCCGACATGAACGCCTACCGCGTGTTTGCGGGCAACGTGCTGTGGCAGCTGCCCGGCGTGCGCGAAACGCGCACCTATGCGGTGATGGAAGAGGTCAAGCACAGCAGCCATCTGCATCTGCGGTGATGGTGGGCCGCCAGGCGGGCGTTGGCTGGGGGCTGCCATCGCCGCATAATGGGTTGTAATTTCAACCAGATCGAGGAGAAGACCATGTCCGCATTTCCGTACGCTGCCGTTGCTCTGGTGGCCGCATTCGCCAGCCAGTCGGCCGCAGCGGCTTGCTATCTGGTGTATGCCCCCAATCAGGAGATCGTTTACCGGGCGCCCTCGCCGCCGGTGGACATGTCGCGTGAAATCCATGAAACCCTGCCCCGGGTGGCTCCGGGCGCGACGCTGGTTTTCTCGCTGGACGACCAGGGCTGCGAGCTCACCATCAACAAGCTGCCGTTGGCCTCTGCGTCGGGGCAGCGCGGCATGCGCCCTGCGCGTGCAGACCGGGGTTGAACGCGGCCGCTTCTCCACGGCCGGGGCAAGCGCAGTCCCGGGCCTGAGACAATCGGGGGATGAGCGAACCGAAAGAACTATCCCCCTCGTTTGAACCTTCCACACAGGATGCATCCGACCTGCCCGACGGCTGGTTGCAGGTGCAGTCTCTCGACCTGGATGCCCAGGGCGTTGCACGCAAGCCCGATGGCAAGGTTATCTTCATCGATGGTGCCCTGCCGTTCGAGCTGGTCACCGCGAACACCCACCGCAAAAAGAACAACTGGGAGCAGGCCAGCCTGACGGCGATCCACCGCGAATCGTCGCAACGTGTACGCCCCGGCTGCCCGCATTTCGGCCTGCACGCCGGTGCCTGCGGCGGCTGCAAGATGCAGCACCTGCATGTGAGCGCCCAGGTGGCCGTCAAGCAGCGCGTGCTGGAAGACAACCTGTGGCATCTGGGCAAGGTCAAGGCCGAAACCATGCTGCGCCCCATCGAAGGCCCGGCCTGGGGTTACCGTTACCGTGCCCGGCTGTCGGTGCGCAACGTGATCAAGAAGGGCCAGGTGCTGATTGGTTTTCATGAGCGCAAAAGCCGCTACGTGGCCGACATGCAGCAGTGCCCCGTGCTGCCGCCACATGTAGACGCCATGCTGATGCCGCTGCGGGCACTGATTGCGGGCATGGACGCGCGCGACACCTGCCCGCAGATCGAGCTGGCCTGTGGCGACAGCGTGACCGCGCTGGTGCTGCGCCACCTGGAGCCGCTGAGCGCAGGCGACCTTGCCCGGCTGCGCGCCTTTGCGGCCGAGCACAACGTGCAATGGTGGCTGCAGCCCAAGGGCCCCGACACCGTGAAGCTGCTCGACGAAGGCGGCGAGCAACTGTCGTATGCGCTGCCCGACTTCGGCATCACCATGCCGTTCAAGCCCACCGATTTCACGCAGGTAAACCCGCACATCAACCGCGTGCTGGTGAGCCGCGCTTTGCGCCTGCTGGATGTGCAGCCGCACGAACGCGTGATCGACTGGTTTTGCGGCCTGGGCAACTTCACGCTGCCGCTGGCCACCCAGGCGCGCGAGGTGCTGGGCATCGAAGGCAGCGAGGCCCTGGTAGCCCGCTCGCGCGAAAATTATGTGCTGAATCAGGCTGTAGCCCACGACCATAAGGCGCTGGCAGCTACTGAATTTGTAGCGCGCAACTTGTTCGAGATGACCCCCGAGATGTTGGTGGCCGACGGTGCTGCCGACAAATGGCTGGTCGATCCGCCGCGTGAGGGCGCTTTTGCGCTGGCCAAGGCGCTGGCCGATATCGAGCAGGCGCGCATCGGGGCGGAAGGCGCTGGTCCGTTGCCCGCAGGTGCCGAGGGCTGGACACCGCCAAAGCGCATCGTGTATGTCAGCTGCAACCCCGCCACCCTGGCGCGCGATGCCGGGCTGCTGGTGCACCTGGCAGGCTACCAATGCACGGCGGCAGGCATGGTCAACATGTTTCCGCACACGGCGCATGTGGAAAGCATGGCGGTGTTTGAGCGGGTTTGATGGGGTTTGACTGGGTTTAAGGAGCCCCAGACCCGAATGTGCCAGTAGGCCGGGATCTGGAGGCCGTCCTCCAGTTATCGGGGTGTGCGCCCGGCAAACCGCGGGCGTTAACTGCGCTCGCGGCTGGTGGCGTCGCGCGGTTCAGTCTCGATGTCTGTGGAGCGCTCGCTGCGTTCCGGCTTGTCCACCTTGCCGAGCACCGAAGGCGTGCCTTCAATCTTGTTCTCGCGCATGTAGCCGTCCATATCCTTCCAGCCGGCAAACACCGAGGCCTTGGCGGCCTTGGGGTTGAGGGTGTAACAGTCTTCCAGCCCCCGCAGTGCATGGCGGCAGGCGCCGCCGATGGCTTTGGCCTCGGCATCGCGCTGGGCGACGCGCGGGTCAGGGCCCAGGCCGGGAATCTCGCAACCTGCCAGCAGCAAAACTGCTGAAACAGCAAGCAGGCGCAGCGCGGTGGAAGGCAGGATTGGATACATGTACTTGCATTATCGGCACCTCCGCCGCTCAATTGAGGCTTGAACTTGGTAAAGAGCCCAGAAAAAAGGCTCCCGAAGGAGCCTTTTTGACAGTGGTCAAGATCAACGGGCTGTCAGTCGCGTTCGCCACCGGCGATGCCCAGCAGGGCCAGCAGGCTCTGGAACACGTTGAAAATGTCCAGGTACAGGGCCAAGGTGGCGCTGATGTAGTTGGTTTCGCCGCCATCCAGGATCTGCTTGAGGTCATACAGCATGTAGGCGCTGAAGATGCCGATGGCCGCCACAGAAATCGCCATCATGCCGGCCGACGATCCCACGAAGACGTTGATCACGGCGCCTACCATCAGCACCAGCGCGCCCACCATGAGCCACTTGCCCATGCCCGAGAGGTCGCGCTTGATCACGCTGGCCAGGCTGGCCATCACGAAGAACACGCCTGCGGTGCCGGCAAAGGCCGTCATGATGAGGTCGGTGCCGTTCTTGAAGCCCAGCACCATGCCGATCAGGCGTGACAGCATCAGGCCCATGAAAAAGGTGAAGGCCAACAGCACGGGCACACCTGCTGCCGAGTTCTTGGTCTTTTCGATGGCGTACATGAAGCCAAAGGCGCCGCCCATGAAGACGATCAGACCCAAACCGCCGCTCAGCGACTGCGTGATGCCGGTGGCCACGCCAATCCAGGCGCCCAGCACGGTGGGCAGCATGCTCAGGGCAAGCAGCCAGTAAGTGTTGCGCAGCACCTTGTGGCGCTGCTCCTGCGAGATGCCATAGCCCGCAGAGTGGCCCAGGGTGGTGACTTGGTCATTCATCTTGTGTCTCTCCTAGAAGCCTGCACGACGCAGACCGTTGGATTGTATGTGGCGATGTTCTGACGAAAAACAATAACCGCACCCCTTCAAACACTTTAGGTCACTATTCTTTCGCCTCAGGCAGCGGTTTACACGCCGTCGGCTGCCGCTATGCTTGCCTTTTTCGTCCGGGGGCCTGGTAATGCAGTCCCCCTCAACCCTGCATGGCAACCATGAAAATCAAACACGAACTCGAACTGGCCGACGTCAAAAAGATCGCGGCGGCCGCTGAAGCCGAAGCACTGAAGAATCAGTGGGCTGTGACCATTGCCATCGTGGACGATGGTGGCCACCTGTTGTGGCTGCAGCGCCTGGATGGCGCGGCGGCAGTGTCGTCGCACATCGCACCCGCCAAGGCCCACACGGCCGCACTGGGTCGGCGCGAGAGCAAGGTGTACGAAGACATCGTCAACGGCGGACGCACCGCGTTCCTGAGCGCGCCTGCCATCGATGGCCTGCTCGAAGGCGGCGTGCCGATCATGAAAGATGGTCAATGCCTGGGCGCCGTGGGCGTGAGCGGAGTGAAATCGTCCGAGGATGCGCAGATTGCGCGCGCGGGCATTGCTGCACTGGGCCTTTGATCAGAGGTTTTTTTGCTATTAATTTAATAGCTGTTTGCGCTTATAGATAAAGGGCTTCGGCCCGAAATTATCATGAGAATCATAAAAAACCGGTCCGTAGACCGGTTTTTTTGTGCTGCGAGGCATGCAGGAGCGTGGGGCAAAAAAAGCCTGGCTACGCGGGGGCAAACCCGTTGGCTGGCAAAAAAGACCCTGTCGGGCTTGTGACAAGCCCGGGAGTCTCCCCACGATGAAACACTGAAACCGCGCCAGCTGCCGATGGCGCGGGCGACCGCGCTGGCTGGCTTCCCGGTTTATTTGGTCAGGATCAGCTTGCCCAGCTTGGTGGCCTGCAGGCGGTACACCGATCCGTTGTGGCGAATGGCCACGGCTTTTTGTCCCTGCAAGAGCGTGCTGCTGTCTACCGCCGCCGTAGCGCAAACAGCCTCTGCGGTGTGTGGGCTGGATGTTGCAGGTGCAGGTGCGGATGCCACCTGGCCAGAAGCGGCAAAGCACAGGGGAGAAGCGTTGGTCAAAGTGGCTTGCATGTGGAGTTCAAGTGCATTGCGATTCGTTGTGCTAATGATAACGATTCGCACTTACGAGTCAAGTGATTTTTGCTGACGATCGATAAAAATGGGGTGGCGCGTGCGCTGCAGGGCAGCGATGCGCAAGGTGGGGCAATCTGGTGCCCCGGTCTTCAAATGCTCAAACAATCCGTGGGGCCTTGCCGATGCCCCGTGGCACCTGGGTTACTGCTGTGGCTCGGTCACAAAGCCGATCTTGCGCACGCCCGCACGCTGCGCCGCCGCCATGGCCTGGGCCACGCGCTCGTAGCGCACTTCCTTGTCACCCCGGATGTGCAGGTCAGGCTGGGGCGTTTTGGCCCCTTCGGTCTGCAGGAGGGAGAAGAGTTCTTCGTCGGCAACCGGCGCGCCATTCCAGAAATACTGGCCGTCGGCGGCCACCGACAGGCGCACGGTTTCGGGCTTGATGATCTCGGGCTGGTTGGTGGCGCGGGGCAGGTCCACGTTGACCGAGTGTTTCATCACCGGCACGGTGATGATGAAGATGATGAGCAGCACCAGCATGACGTCCACCAGCGGCGTCATGTTGATCTCGTTCATCACCTCATCGGCATCGTCTTGGGTTCCGAAGGCCATGGCTCAGCTGCCTTTCTTCATGGGCAGCACCTTGCCGGGCTCGCCTGCATTCACGCGGGCGCCGGTGACAAAGTAGGCGTGCAGGTCGTGGGCAAAGCTGTTGAGGCCGTTCAGGATGGACTTGTTGCCGCGCACCAGCGCGTTGTAGCCCAGCACCGCAGGAATGGCCACCGCCAGGCCCAGGGCCGTCATGATCAGTGCCTCGCCGATGGGCCCGGCCACCTTGTCGATGGTGGACTGGCCCGAGGTGCCAATGGCCAGCAGGGCGTGGTAGATGCCCCACACCGTGCCAAAAAGGCCGATAAACGGCGCGGTGGAGCCCACTGACGCCAGGATGGCTAGGCCCGACTGGATGCGTGCCGTGAACTCGTCAATGCAGTTGCGCAGGCAGCGGGTAACCCAGTCGCTCACGTCCAGGCTGTCGTGCAGGTGGGCCTTGGTGTTGCGGTGGTGGGCCGTGGCCTCGCGGCCTTCCAGGGCCAGGTGGCGAAACGGGTTCGCAGGGTCGTTGCCCAGCTTGGTCAGGGCGGCTGCAAAGTCTTCGCTGTGCCAGAAATCCTGCGCCGCGCGGGCGTGTTTTTTGAGCTTGATGATGTCCAGGGCCTTGATGAGGATGACGATCCACGAGGCCAGTGACATGGCCAGCAGCAGGATGGCGACAGCGCGGGTGACAAAGTCACCTTGTATCCAGACGTTGGCGATGCCAAATTGCGATTCCATGAAAACTCCCTAAACAGTGGTTCGGTTATTCGAGAACAAAATTGATGGGCACCAGGCTCCACATGGCCTCTGGCACGCCGTTGCGCTTGCCGGGCACGAAGCGCCAGCGCATGACGGCCTCCTGGGCCTGGCGGTCCAGACGGTCGTAGCCGCTGGATTTGTTGATTTCCACCTTCTGCGGCAGTCCGTCGGTGCCGATCAGCACGCGCAGCACCACTTTGCCCTGCTCACCCATGCGTTTGCTAATGGCCGGGTAGCCGGGTTTGGGGTTGTTGAGGTACGCGGCATCGCTGGAGGGCATGTCGATGCGGGCCGGTGCGGATGGCGCGGGCGGTGCGGGCGGCGCCGGAGGTGCCACCGGGGCTTCGATGGGGGG
>NZ_QOZT01000072.1:0-19955 GCF_003345135.1 Acidovorax sp. BoFeN1 | reverse complement strand
GGCTCCTGCTCCTGCTCCCGCTGCTCAACCACAACCCGCTGCCTCCTCCCCTCCTGCCGCAGCGCCCCTGGCGCAGGCCGCAGACAAGGTCGCGCCCCCAAAACGCCCATCGCCGCCCCAAGCCAAGGCCAGGGCATCCACTCCCGACGCCCCGGCAGCACCGCCAGACACCACTGCCTCCGCCAGCACTGCTCAACCCCTGCCAGCGGTCGGCACTGCGCCGGGCTTTTACATCAACGTTGGTCTTTTCGCCGAAGAAGCCAATGCCCGCAAAGCCCAGGCGCGCTTGCTCAACGAGGGCTTGCCGGCCTTCCGGCAGGAAACACAGGTGGGCAAAAAGCGCCGGCTGAGGGTGCGGGTGGGACCCTACAGCGACCGCGCTGACGCCGACGCAGCCGCCATCACCATCCGCGCCATGGGGCTGGATGCGCTGGTGGCCCGGCAGGGGGCCTGAGTAAGCTCAATGACTCCGATCCACATGATTGGGAGCAAAAACAGGCGCAAGTGCTTGCTGGCATTGCCCAATTAGCCTATATTTTTGCGGCACTCAACCCCCCGCATAAACGCACGGCCAGGTGAGCGCAACACGGTCTGGCCAGGGCACACCCATCAGGGTGACTGCACGCTGCAACCCCACCCAAAATCCCCCGCTCGCACAGGGGCGTCTTGAAATGGCCACAAATGCCCGTATCATTAGCACTCACCCCAAACGAGTGCTAACAAGGCGCTGGTGCGGAGGAAGTTTGGTGGCGTCCGAAACTTCGGGCGCTTGTAATCCGGCTATTTTTTTCAGTCAACAGGAGCAATGCAATGAATCTTCGCCCTCTGCACGATCGCGTGATCGTCAAGCGTATCGAAAGCGAAACCACGACCGCCTCCGGCATCGTGATCCCTGACAACGCCGCTGAAAAGCCTGATCAAGGTGAAGTGCTGGCCGTCGGCCCCGGCAAGAAGAACGACAAGGGCGAGCTGATCGCCCTGAACGTGAAGGTCGGCGACCGCGTTCTGTTCGGCAAGTACTCGGGCCAGACTGTCAAGGTCGACGGCGACGAACTCTTGGTCATGAAAGAAGACGACCTGTTCGCCGTTGTCGAGAAGTAATTGCTACTGCGCGGCCCACATGCGTCGTTGGGCGGTGCTCGGAATCCTCACGTACAGGAAGTACGTTCCGGTTCCTGCGCTCCGTCCGCCTAGCCTGTGAACCGCTCGCTACGCAATTCTTTTCCCGACACAGTCATCTGTTTCACAAATTTTTAGATATTCAGGAGCTCCATCATGGCAGCAAAAGACGTAGTTTTCGGCGGCGAAGCCCGCGCACGCATGGTTGAAGGCGTGAACATTTTGGCCAACGCGGTCAAGGTGACTCTGGGCCCCAAGGGTCGCAATGTGGTGCTGGAGCGCTCGTTCGGCGCCCCTACCGTGACCAAGGACGGTGTGTCCGTGGCCAAGGAAATCGAACTCAAGGACAAGCTGCAGAACATGGGCGCCCAGCTCGTGAAGGAAGTGGCCTCCAAGACCAGCGACAACGCGGGTGACGGCACCACCACCGCCACCGTGCTGGCACAAGCCATCGTTCGCGAAGGCTTCAAGTACGTGGCCGCCGGTATCAACCCGATGGACCTGAAGCGCGGTATCGACAAGGCTGTGACGGCCCTGGTTGCCGAGCTGAAGAAGGCTTCCAAGCCCACCACCACCTCCAAGGAAATCGCACAGGTCGGCTCGATCTCTGCCAATTCCGACGAAACCATTGGCAAGCTGATCGCTGACGCCATGGACAAGGTTGGCAAGGAAGGCGTGATCACCGTGGAAGACGGCAAGTCCCTCGACTCCGAACTGGACGTCGTGGAAGGCATGCAATTTGACCGCGGCTACCTGTCGCCCTACTTCATCAACAACCCCGAAAAGCAATCCGCGATTCTGGACAATCCCTTCGTGCTGCTGTTCGACAAGAAGATCAGCAACATCCGCGACCTGCTGCCCACGCTGGAGCAAGTTGCCAAGGCTGGCCGTCCACTGCTGATCATTGCCGAAGAAGTCGAAGGCGAAGCCCTGGCTACTCTGGTGGTCAACACGATCCGCGGCATCCTGAAGGTTGTGGCTGTCAAGGCGCCTGGCTTCGGCGACCGCCGCAAGGCCATGCTGGAAGACATCGCCATCCTGACGGGCGGCAAGGTCATCGCTGAAGAAGTGGGCCTGACGCTCGAGAAGGTAACGCTGGCCGATCTGGGCCAGGCCAAGCGCATCGAAGTGGGCAAGGAAAACACCATCATCATCGACGGCTCCGGCGCTGCCGCTGACATCGAAGCCCGCGTCAAGCAAGTGCGCGTGCAGATCGAAGAAGCCACGTCCGACTACGACCGCGAAAAGCTGCAAGAGCGCGTGGCCAAGCTGGCTGGCGGTGTGGCCGTGATCAAGGTCGGCGCTGCCACCGAAGTCGAAATGAAGGAAAAGAAGGCCCGCGTGGAAGACGCACTGCACGCAACGCGCGCAGCTGTGGAAGAAGGCGTTGTGGCCGGTGGTGGCGTGGCCCTGCTACGTGCCAAGCAAGCCGTTGGCACCTCCATCAAGGGTGACAACGCTGACCAGGACCATGGCATTGCCCTGGTGCTGAAGGCCATCGAAGCGCCCCTGCGCGAAATCGTGAACAACGCCGGCGGCGAAGCTTCGGTGGTGGTGAACGCTGTGTTGGCCGGCAAGGGCAACTTCGGCTTCAACGCTGCCAACGACAGCTACGGCGACATGCTCGAGCTGGGCATTCTGGACCCCACCAAGGTCACCCGCACGGCGCTGCAAAACGCAGCATCGGTGGCATCGCTGCTGCTGACGACCGAGTGCATGGTGGCTGACGCTCCGAAGGAAGAAGCCGGTGCTGGCGGCGGCATGCCTGACATGGGCGGCATGGGTGGCATGGGCGGCATGGGCATGTAATTGCCTGGTCCTCGCGCAGCCGCGCTGGCTGCGCAGCCCCACGAAAAGCCCGCAGGTCTTTTGGCCTGCGGGCTTTTTTCATGGCGTGTGCCTGTCCGTTCCCGCGAAAAGCCACAGGGCACGATATCGCCTGGCAGGCGATGCGCTTCAGGGTCGCCCGCAGGTACCGGCACAAGCCGCACATGCCGCGATTTGGCGCACCTATATACGATAACAATCGCCAACGCAGCACAACAAACCATAAGACGCACGTTGCGACCCGGCATTGCCTGCGATCAAACGGGCCCGGTTGTATTTCGATACACTTTTCTGCACATTCTCCATTTCAAGCGAATACGCAGACGGTCTCTTCCCGGCGCCCCGTCCTGGAGCTTTTTTCTTCCAACGACGTTTATGGCGCTCACACCACCTACTGTCACTGTTCTTGATCTGACCGCTCGACTGGGCCTTCACTCCCTGGCGCAGCTGGGGGTATCGAACCTTTCCGGGCCCGGGCCTTGGTTGCAGATTCCTCTGGCCGACGCCACGGTGGCGCCAATGGTTGACTGGCTTCGTCCTGCCACCGCCCAGGCGTTGTCGCTCCCATCTCCCCACAGCGCCGCCGTCGTCCTGATCGTCGGTGCGGGGTCGGTCAATCTGCTGCGTTCCACGCTGGAATGGCTGGCACCGCTGGATCCGGCGGTCGTGTGGGCCTTTCTGATGCCCAACGCAGTCATGGAAGAGTCGGTCTTCAAGTCTGCGCCCCCTGGCCAGATGGCACGCACCCATGTTTACCGCTTACCCAACAGCGACCCGCAAACCCTCTGGTTCATCCTGATGGAGCAGCTGGGCAAGCTCAGCCTCATGGATGACCTGGCCCTGCAGCAATCCCGAAACCCCTCACAAGAAAACGATATGAGTTCCAACCTGAAGCAATGTATGGATGCCGCGATGACCATTGACGGCGCGCAAGCAGTGGCGCTGGTCGACTACCGCAGCGGCATGTGCCTGGCACAGGCCGGCGGTGGCATGAACCTGGACCTGGCCGCAGCGGGCAACACGGAAGTGGTGCGGGCCAAGATCAAGACCATGGAAGCGCTGGGCCTGCGCAAAGGCATTGAAGACATTCTGATCACGCTGGGCGATCAATACCACCTGATCCGGCTGGTGCCCAACAACGTGGGCCTGTTCCTGTATCTGGTGCTGGACAAGGCCAAGGGCAATCTCGCCCTGGCACGCTACAAGCTCACGGACATCGAGCGTTCGCTCAAGGTGTGATCCGGCCGGGCGCGCAGCCTGGCGCCGTGGCCCGATGCCAATGCCGTTCGGCATGGCAGTCGAGGCACCATAGAAAAAGCCCGCAGACCTTATGGCCTGCGGGCTTTCTTCATGTCATGCGGCAGGGGGCTCGCCGTAGCTGTTGGACGCACCGTCGGTAGGTTGCACCCACCAGTACAGCAAGACAAAGAAACCAATCCCGGTCAACAAAAGCAGCTGCCACCAGCCCGTGCGGCCGATGTCGTGCAAGCGGCGCGTTCCCACCGCCAGTGCCGGCAACAACAGTGCCAGCGATGCAAGGCCGTTGATCACATCCCCCAGAATGCCGGTGGCCACCATGACCAGCACCTGGAACAGAAAAAACCACCAGTATTCGGAGCGCGACGCGCGGCCCGAGAACGTGGCGTACTGCCCCAGACACGACTTGATTGCCTGAACAAAATCCATGGTGAAGTCCCTCTCTCGTGGTTGAATGCTGACGAATTGCGGGCGAGTGCCCCTGGACATGATAGGCGGCCAATGCGACAAGTGCGTGTGCGACGCCCTGGCCGTCGGACTGCTGCAGCGGCGTCTGCCCGTACCCACAATCGCTACATATTTAATAGCTGTTAGCGCTTTATATATGAGCGTACTGGGCCGTTTTGGTCATTTTTTAAAAGAAGCTGCGCCTGGCCCTCGCGCTCCTTAAGCCATTCTTCATGCCCGCCCTGCACCATGGCGGCATGCAAAAACAACACCCCATCTCTCTCGCACGCATGGTTGCGCTGCTGGCGCTGACCTTTGCCCTGGTACCGGTCCACGCCGGCGACACCACCGCCGCCTCGCAGATGCAGCGCTGGAGCGATGTTTCCGGCCAGTCGGTCAACGCCGAGCGCGGCCGCGTTTTTTTCACCAGTCGCCATGGGGGTGAATGGTCGTGCGCCTCGTGCCATGGCAATCCGCCCACCACGTCCACCCGCCATGCCAGCACGGGCAAGACCATCACTCCCCTGGCGCCTGCGTTCAACCCCGAGCGCTTTACGGACACCGCCAAGGTGGACAAATGGTTTCGCCGCAACTGCAACGATGTGCTCAAGCGCGAATGCACCCCTGTCGAAAAGGCCGATGTGCTGGCCTGGCTGCTGCAGTTCGATGCCAAAAATCCCCCCCCAACCACCAAGGGCGCACCATGAGCCACACCGCAACCACCACGGCCCGAGCTCGGTTCGGGCGCAGAGTTCGCCCATCCGCCGCGTGGCTGGCGCTGGCCTGCGCACTGCCCGCCGCCTGGGCCGACAGCCGCGAGATGCCCGCCAGTGCCATGCTGCCAGCCTACAAGCAGGAGTGCGCCGCCTGCCACATGGCCTACCCGCCCGGCATGCTGCCTGCCAGCTCGTGGAGCCGCATGATGCAGGGGCTGGACCAGCATTACGGCACCGACGCCTCGCTGGATGCGGCCATGGTGCGCCAGATCAGCACCTGGCTCGCGGCCCATGCCGGCACCTACAAGCGCGTGCGCGAGGCGCCGCCCCAGGACCGCATCACGCAGTCCTCCTGGTTCGAGCGCAAGCACCGCGAAGTGGAGCCCGCTGTCTGGAAGCGCGCCGCCGTGGGCAGCCCCGCCAACTGCATGGCCTGCCACACCCGCGCCGACCAAGGTGACTTTGACGACGACCGCGTCCGCATTCCGAAGTGAGAACCGCCATGACTTCTGACACCCTTTCTACCGCCTCGCCCTCTTCAGCTTCCGCACCGTCCTCAGCGCAAGCGCAAACGCAAACGCCCCGGCCTGCCACCCGCCGCGTGGTCGATGCCACCACGCGCATGCTGCACTGGCTGATGGCGCTGAGCTTCACGGCGGCCTATATCACCGCCGATGGCGAGCGCTGGCGGCTGGTGCATGTCACGCTGGGCTACACGCTGGCCGGGCTGGTGGTGGCGCGCGTGCTGTGGGGCCTGTTCGGGCCGCGCCAGGCCCGCCTGTCGGTGCTGTGGCGCAAGCTGCAAGGGGTGCCGGCATGGCTCAAATCCATGGCCGCCGTGCGCTCGCCCACAGCACTTCAGGCCACCTGGCGCCCTGGGCAAAACCTGCTGATGGCACTGGCCGTGGCGCTGATCCTGGCGTTGGTGGTGCCGCTCACCCTCAGCGGCTACGCCGTGTGGGACGAATGGGGCGGCGAATGGCTGGAGGAAGTGCACGAGTTCTTTGGCAACACGCTGCTGCTCGTGGTGCTGGCGCACATCGGCCTGATCGCCCTCTTGAGCGCGCTGCGCCGCAAGAACCAGGCCCTGCCCATGCTGACGGGCCGCGTGCAGGGCCCCGGGCCCGACCTGGCGAAGAGCAACCATGGCTGGCTGGCCGCTGCCGTGCTGGCCTGCGTGCTCGCCTTCTGGGCCTGGCAGTGGAATACGGCGCCCCAGCAGCCCGCCGCCGATGCCACGCGCTGGAGCGAGAATCACCATGATGACGACGACTGATTGAAAGAGCCCCTTCATGCGCATCCTGCTGGCCGAAGACGACGAACTGCTGGGCTCGGGCATCCGCGCCGGCCTGGCGCAAAACGGCTTCCAGGTGGACTGGGTGCGCGACGGCGTGGCGGCCGAGCGCGAGCTGGCCACCGGCGCCTACCAGGCTGCCGTGCTGGACCTGGGCCTGCCACGGCTGGATGGCATGGAGGTGCTGCGCCAGGTGCGTGCGCGCCGCAACACCACGCCCGTGCTGGTGTTGACGGCCCGCGACGCCGTGCCCGCCCGCATTGCCGGGCTGGACGCGGGCGCTGACGACTACCTGATCAAACCCATCGACCTGCATGAGCTGGCCGCCCGCCTGCGCGCCCTGGTGCGGCGCGCGCACGGCCAAAGCGAAACCCGGCTGGTCGCTGGCAACGTGGCGCTGGACCCGGCCGCCCACCAGGTGCTGGTGGATGGCCAACCCGTGGAGCTGTCCAACCGCGAATACGACCTGCTGCACGCGCTGCTGCTGAACGCCGGGCGTGTGCTCAGCCGCGAGCAGCTGGAGCAGCGCCTGTACCAGTGGGGCAGCGAAATCAACAGCAACGCCGTCGAGGTGCACATCTACCACCTGCGGCGCAAGCTGGGCGCGGCCCTGATCGAGACCGTGCGCGGCGTGGGCTACCGCATCGCACGGGAGCCGGCATGAGCAGCGCTGCCGCCCCCCGCACGCCACGCTCGCTGCAGACCCGGCTGCTGACCACGGTGCTGGCGCTGGTGCTGGTGGCCTGGGGCGTGGCCGCAGCGCTGGCCTGGCACGAAACCGACGAGGAAGTCAGCGACCTGCTCGACGCCCATCTGGCGCAGACCGCCGCCCTGCTGCGCCTGCAACCCCTCGATGAACTGGACGAAGACCGCCTGAACGAAGCGCCCGAGCTGGATAAGCACCAGCCGCGCGTGGTGTTCCAGCTGTGGCACGAAGACCAGCTGCTGGCCCGCTCGGCCAGCGCGCCGCAGGAGCCCCTGACGCAGCGGCGCAAGCGGGGCTTTGCGGACAGCCAGGTGGATGGCAAGGCCTGGCGCGTGTTCGTCACCCAGGGGCGAGAAAGCGATGTACGCATTGTGGTGGGCGAGCTGCAATCGGTGCGCCGCGAGATCGTGCAGGCCAGCCTGACCAGCATCCTCAAACCGATGGCGTGGGCGCTTCCGCTGCTGGCGCTGGGCATCTGGTGGGCGGTGCGCGGCTCGGTGCGGCCGCTGGGGCGGCTCGGAAACGCCGTGGCCGCGCGCCAGCCGCAGTCGCTCGAATCCTTGTCCACCGCAGGCGTACCGCCCGAGGTGCTGCCGCTGGTCACGGCGCTGAACGACCTGTTCGAGCGCATGGCCCGGTTGCTGGCCACAGAGCAGCAATTCACCGCCGACGCGGCGCACGAGCTGCGCACCCCCATTGCCGGCATCCGCATGCAGGCCCAGGTAGCGCAAGGCGCCACCGATACGCAAGAGCGCGCCACGGCACTGCAGGCCACGGTGCAGGGCTGCGACCGTGCCACCCGGTTGGTGGAACAACTGCTGCAACTGGCCCGGCTTGACGCCGAAGCCACCCCCGACCGCAGCAGCACGCCGGTGGCCGACGTGGCGCGCCAGGTGGCCGCCGACCTAGAGGCTACGGCAGAGCGCCGGCAGCAGCGCATCTTGCTGCGCGAGCCGATGGCGCCCGGCGTGCACATCCCGTTGCCCGAGCCCCTGGCGCGCGTGCTGCTGCGCAACCTGCTGGACAACGCCTTGCGCTACAGCCCGGAGGGTGCCGAGGTGCAGTTACAGATAGACGACCAGGGCGATGGCCATGGGCAATTGAGTGTGGAAGACAGCGGCCCGGGCCTGACGCCCGATGACCAGGCACGCCTGGGAGAGCGGTTTTTTCGGGTGCTGGGTACGGGCCAGAGCGGCAGCGGCCTGGGCTGGTCCATCATCCAGCGCATTGCGCGCCTGCACCATTTGCAGGTGGGCACCGACACCAGCCCGGGGCTGGGTGGGCTGCGCGTCACGGTGCTCTGGAAGGCTTAACCCGGCATTCTCCTCAACCACACCGCACCATAATTGCTATATTATTAATAGCTGTAAGCGCTTTATACATAAGCGCTAGAGCCAATTTTCTATCAATTTTCAGTCGCCACCACGCCCCAAGGCCTGTGCAGCGCGCGCCAGCTGCGTGATGCGCGCCCAGTCGCCAGCACGCACCGCATCGGCGGGCGTGAGCCACGAGCCGCCCACGCAGCGCACGTTGGGCAGCGCCAGGTAGTTGGGGGCGGTAATCGCGGTGATACCCCCCGTGGGGCAAAAATTCACCTGGCCAAACGGGCTGGCCCAGGCCTTGAGCAGCGCGATGCCACCCACCGCCTCGGCCGGAAACAGCTTGAGGAATGCGAACCCGTCGGCCAGCGCAGCCATGATCTCGCTGGCCGTGGCCACACCGGGCAGCAGGGGCAAGTGCAGGCCCTGGCAGGCATGGCCCACTTCGGATGTATAGCCCGGGCTCACGGCAAAGCGGGCACCCGCCTCGCTGGCACGGCGGGCATCGTCGGCATGGAGCACCGTGCCCACGCCCACCACAGCCTCGGGCAGCTGGCGGGCAATGGCTTCGATGGCGGGCAGAGCCACCGGCGTGCGCAAGGTCACCTCCAGCACTTTCACACCACCAGCCAGCAGCGCCTCGGCCAGGGGCAGCGCGTCAGCCACACGGTCGATCACGATGACGGGGATGACCGGGCCATGGCTGGCGATGTCAATGGGATTCATACAAGTGCTCCTCAGTTGCTGGATGCCATAAGGGGCGCGTGAAACTGGCGCGACGCAATACCAGGGCCCCCATGGAACTGGCTTTGCCAGGCCACTGGTGGCGTCCCCCATGAGGGGGAAGGCGCGGGGTGCATGCTGCCTACAGCCATGTGCAGGCGCCTTGTTCCGCACCCCCGGCATGGCGGCGGAAGTTGGCGAAGAGTTCACGGCCGAAGCCGGCCTGGGAAGGTGGGTTACAGGGTGCCGGGGACCGGGCCGCCCACTCGGCCTCATCGACCAGCACATCCAGCGTGCCGGCCACCGCATCCACACGCACGATGTCACCGTCGCGCACCCTGGCCAGCGGGCCACCGGCCAGCGCCTCGGGCGTGACGTGGATGGCAGCAGGCACCTTGCCCGACGCGCCACTCATGCGCCCATCGGTGACAAGCGCTACCTTGAAGCCCTGGTTCTGCAGCACGGCCAGCGGGGGCGTGAGCTTGTGCAACTCGGGCATGCCGTTGGCCTGCGGGCCCTGAAAGCGCACCACGGCCACCATGTCCTGGTTCACCTCGCCCGCGCTGAAGGCGGCGAGCAGCGCCTCTTGCGAATCGAACACGCGGGCGGGCGCCTCGATGGTGTGCCGGTCTTCGGGCACGGCAGACACCTTGATCACCGCACGGCCCAGGCGGCCTTGCAAAAGGCGCAGGCCGCCGGTGGGCGAGAAGGGTTGGGCCACGGGGCGCAGCACGCTTTCGTCGCCCGACTGGGCCGGTGCACCCTGCCCGCCTGCGGCAATGCCACCGGCGTTCACGCTCATCACATCGGCGTGCATGAAGCCACCGGCCAGCAACTCGCGCAGGATCCACGCGGGGCCGCCCGCGGCCTGGAACTGGTTCACATCGGCGTCGCCATTGGGGTACACGCGGGCCAGCAGCGGCACGGCGGACGAGAGCTCGTCAAAGTCCGTCCAGTCGATCAGGATGCCCGCGCTGCGCGCAACGGCCACCCAGTGGATGAGGTGGTTGGTGGAACCGCCCGTGGCCAGCAGCGCCACCATGGCATTGACGATGCAGCGCTCGTCCACCAGCCGCCCGATGGGTGTGAAGCGCTGGCCGCGTTTGCCGATGTCCAGCACCGTGCGCAGGGCCTGGCGCGTGAAGGCTTCGCGCTCTTCGGTGCCCGGTGGCGCAAAGGCCGCGCCGGGCACATGCAGGCCCATGGCTTCGAGCAGCATCTGGTTGCTGTTGGCCGTGCCGTAAAACGTGCAGGTGCCGGGGCTGTGGTACGAGGCCGTTTCGGCCTGGAGCAAATCTTCGCGCCCCACCAAGCCCTGGGCGTACTGCTCACGCACCTTGGCCTTGTCCTTGTTGGGCAGCCCGGTACCCATGGGCCCGGCAGGCACAAACACGCAGGGCAAATGTCCGTAGTGCAACGCGCCAATCAAAAGGCCCGGCACGATCTTGTCGCACACACCCAGCAGCAGTGCGCCATCAAAAACATCATGGGACAGCGCTACCGCAGTGGCCATGGCAATGGCATCGCGCGAGAACAGCGACAGCTCCATGCCGGGCGTGCCCTGCGTGACGCCGTCGCACATGGCGGGCACGCCGCCAGCCACCTGCACCGTGGCCTGGTGGCGGGCCGCTTCGTCGCGCAGGATGTCGGGATAGCTCTGGTAGGGCTGATGGGCCGACAACATGTCGTTGTAGGCCGTCACAACGCCGATGTTGGGCGCCTTTTCAACCGTGACCCGGAACTTGTCGGCGCCCGGCAATGCGGCAAAGGCATGGGCCAGATTGGCGCAGCCCATGCGGTCTTGTGAGGGTTCGCGGTGGATCATGGAATCCACGCCGACAAGATAGGCGGCGCGGGTGCCTGCGCTGCGCTGGGTGATGCGAGCCGTCACGCGCGCTACAACTGAATGCATGGGATGCTCCATCCGGATATCGACCTAGAATGTAATTTGATAACACCTCCGGATCAAGCAATGCCCTTGCAAGCACTCCCGTTGCCACCCTCTGAGCTGGGTGAGTCACCGTTCTGGCATCCACTGGAGAAGCGGCTGTATTGGTGCGACATCGCGGGCTTCACGGTGAATGCATGGGAGCCCGGCACCGGTCGCACCTGGCAATGGAAGACGCCGTCCGAGCCCGGATGCTGCGCCCCGTCGGAGGATGGAAAAATAGTAATCGGGTTACGCGATGGTTTTTACAGCCTGACCACCTCCACAGGTGCATTGGCTTGCCTGGCCACCCTGCCGGTCGATGCGCACAACACCCGGCTGCTGCGCCTGAACGATGGCAAATGCGACACCGCCGGGCGGTTCTGGGCCGGCTCCATGATCACCCCGCGCACGCAACCCGATGCCGCCATGTGGCGCCTGGACTGCGCCATGGGCCGATGCGCCATCGACCGCATGGCGGGCGACAACTTCACGGCCAATGGCCTCGCCTTCAGCCCCGACAACCGCTGGATGTATTGGTCCAACACCCCCGAACACCGCATTGACCGCTTTGCGTTCAACGCCGCCACAGGGAGCCTCAGTGATCGGCAACCCTGGGCCCGCTTCGCCCCCAAGGTGGTCGGCGAGCCCTATGGTGGCCGGCCCGACGGCGCCAGCGTGGACGTAGACGGCAACTATTGGGTGGCCATGTACGAAGGGGCCAGCATTGTGCAGCTGTCGCCTTCGGGCGATGTGCTGCAGCGCATCCCCACGCCCGTGCAATGCCCCACCATGGTGTGCTTTGGCGACGATGACCTGCGCACGCTCTATGTCACCTCGGCGCGTGCCGGGCGGCCCACCAGCGAATGCGAGGCGGCCATTCCGGCGGGCTCGCTGCTGCACATGCGGGTAGACACTCCGGGTCTGCCGGTGAATTTCTTTCGACCCTGCTGAGGGGACGCCGGTCTCAGCCCCGCAGGCGGTTCAGCAAGCCTGCCGTGGAGGCATCCAGCCCCGAGGCATCGCCGCTGGCCAGGCGCTGGAGCAAGTCGCGCGCCAGCACCTTGCCCAGCTCCACGCCCCACTGGTCGAAGCTGTTGATGCCCCACAGGGCGCCGCTGACAAACACCCGATGCTCCTGCAAGGCAATGAGCGCCCCCAGCGACTCGGGCGTGAGGGACTCCAGCAGCAAAAAGGTGCTGGGCCGGTTGCCGGGAAAATGCCGTTGCCCATCATCGCTGGCCTTGCCCACCATCAGCGCTTGCGCTTGCGCCAGGGCATTGGCCAGCACCTGCCCATGGTGATCCACCAGTGCGTGCGATGGTTTGCGCACAGCCACGATTTCCAGCGGCAGCACATCCGAGCCCTGGTGCAGCATCTGGAAAAAAGCATGCTGCCCGTTGGTGCCCGGCTCGCCCCACACCACAGGTGACGTGGCAAAGTCCAGTGCATCACCACTGGCGGCCACGCGCTTGCCGTTGCTTTCCATTTCGAGCTGCTGCAAGTAGGCCGCCCAGCGCCGCAGCCCGGCGTGATACGGCGCGACACAACGGCTGGTGAAGCCATGGAAATTGCGGTACCAGACATCCAGCACGCCCAACCGTACGGGCAGGTTCACCTCCAGCGGCGCCGTGCGAAAGTGCTCGTCCATGGCATGCCCGCCGGCCAGCAACCCCCGAAAACCAGCAGCGCCAATTGATATGGCCAGCGGCAGGCCAATGGACGACCACAAGGAATAGCGCCCGCCCACCCACTCCCAAAAACCAAACGTGGTGGTGATACCCAGGGATTTCGCCGCGTCGACCTGCGTGGTGAGCGCCACAAAATGGCGCGCCACATCCGTGCCACCCTGCTGGGCAAACCAGGCCAGGCACGAACGTGCGTTGGTCATGGTTTCTGCCGTGGTGAAGGTTTTGGAGGCCACCAGGAACAAGGTGCTTTGCGGCCGCAGCAGCCGTAGCACGCCCGCCAGCTCGTGGCCATCGGCGTTGGAAACGAAGTGAAACCGCTTGCCCGGCGCGCGGTAGGCATCCAGCGCCAGCACGGCCATGTGCGGCCCCAGGTCCGAGCCACCGATGCCGATGTTCACCACGTCGGTGATGCCGTCGTCAGCGCGCATGCGGTCGGCAAAAGCCAGCATGGCGTCCAGCGTGGAGTGCACCTCGACCAGGCTCTCGGCCACGCCGGGCAGATCACCCGGCAGCACCTGCCCTGGCGGACGCCGCAGCAGGGTGTGCAATACCGCACGGCCCTCGGTGGTGTTGATGGGCTCGCCGTGCAGCATGGCGTCGCGGTGCTGCTCCAGCCCGCACGAGCGCGCCATGTCCATCAGCAGTGCCTCGGTGGTCGGGTCCCAGAGGTTCTTGGAAAGATCGGCAAACAGGTGAGGCGCCACCTGGCTGAAATGTTCAAAACGCCCGGTGTCCTCGGCAAAAGCCTGGCGCAGATCAAGACGCGCACCCTGCGCTGAAAAATGGGCCTTCAACAAGGGCCACTGGGGCGTCTGATCACAACGAAGAAACTCGGACATGTCCATGGTACGCAAACAAAAAAGTAACCAAATTACAAAAACTTCAAGCGACAGAAAATTAAAAAATCCAAAAAAACCTTGCCTAATCGAAGAAGACCAAACACCAATGTAACGAGATTACAATTACCGGCCTGATGCAGACTCGCCCCCCATCGCCGGAGACCCCATGAGTTTTGACCTCGTCCTGTTTGGCGGCACCGGCGACCTCGCCTGGCGCAAACTCCTGCCCGCGCTGTTCCAGGCCTTTCGGCACGGCACGCTGCCCGAAGGTGGCCGCATTATCAGCGTGGCGCGGGACGATCTTACCGACGATCAATACCGCAGCCGAATCCAGATGCGCTTTGACGATGTCGAGTTGGCCAAACGCCCGACACCTCAGGAGTTTTCGCGCTTCGCGGCGCTGCTGCACCACCTTCGCATGGACCTGTCGCAACCGCAGGATTATGGGCGGCTGGCCGACATGATCAAGGCCCGCAATGCCGACTCGCTGGTGATGTATGTCGCCACGGCGCCCAGTCTTTTCACGACCGTCTGCGAGCAGATCGCGGCCGTCGGACTGAACGGCCCCGCCACCCGCGTGGTGCTCGAAAAACCCCTGGGGCATGACCTGCCATCGAACCGCGCCATCAACGAGGCACTGCGGCACGTGCTGCGGGAAGACCAAGTGTTTCGCATCGACCACTACCTAGGCAAGCCGTCGGTGCAGAACCTCTTTGCCATGCGCTTTGGCAATGCGTTGTTCGAGCCCCTGTGGCGGCGCGAAACCATTGCCAACATCCAGATCACCATCGCCGAAGAACTGGGCGTGGAAACCCGCGGCGCCTTCTACGACCAGACGGGCGCCCTGCGCGACATGGTGCAAAACCATGCCCTGCAATTGCTGTGCGCCATTGGCATGGAGCCGCCCATCAACTCCAGCGCCAACGCCATTCGCGACGAAAAACTCAAGGTGCTGCAATCGCTCAAGCCCTGGAGCCCCGACACCATCGGCCAGCATGTGGTGCGGGGGCAATATGCGGCCGGCACCAGCCAAGGCCACGCCGTTGCAGGGTATTTGCAGGAAAGCGGCGTTGCCCCGGGCAGCACCACCGAGACCTTTGTGGCCCTGCGCACCGAAATTTCCAACTGGCGCTGGGCGGGCGTGCCATTTTTCATCCGCACCGGCAAACGCCTGGCCAGCCGCGACGCCCATATCGTGGTGAACTTCCGGCCCGTGCCCCACCCGATTTTCAAGACCCCTGCGGGCGCTGCCAACCGCCTGGTGATCCACCTGCAGCCTAAGGACGGGCTGGAGTTGCACATGCTGGCCCAGGGCGCCGCGCAGCACCAGACCGAACCCGCCCTGGCGCCGGTGCACCTGAACCTCGACTTTGACCAGCGCTTTGGCACCGAGCGCGTGGGCGCCTACGAGCGCCTGCTGCTGGACGTGATCGCAGGGCGGCTGAACCTGTTTGTGCGCAGTGACGAGCAGGAAGAAGCCTGGCGCTGGGTGGAGCCCATTCTGGAGCACTGGCGCACCGATCCGCACGCCCCCAGGCCCTACGCAGCCGGCAGCTGGGGCCCCAGCGCCGCCAGCGCCATGATTGCGCGCGACGGCTTTTGCTGGAGCGAAGAAGTCTGAGATTTCCCGCGCCGGTGGCTCACGCAGCCACGGCGACGCAATGGCGGCAAAGGGAAAGGGTCAGCGCTTGCGAACCACCACGCTACCGATGGAATAGCCCGCGCCAAAGGAGCAGATCACGCCCAGATCACCGGCAGCCAGGTCGTCCCGGTGCTTGTGAAACGCAATGATGGAGCCCGCCGATGCGGTGTTGGCGAACTCGTCCAGGATCAGGGGAGCCACGTCAGCACCCGCATCCGCGCCCACCAATTTCTTGATGACCAGCTGGTTCATTCCATGATTGGCCTGGTGCAGCCAATAGCGGCGCACGGCCGTCGGTGCTTGCTCCAGCGCGGCCAGATGGGCCTCGATGTGGGCGGCAGCCAGCGGCACCACTTCCTTGAACACTTTGCGGCCCTCCTGGCGGAAGGTCTTGTCGCGCGCGTTCGGGTCGCTGTCCTCGCAGCGGTTGAGAAAGCCGAAGTTGTTGCGGATGCTGTTGGAGAACTGGGTGGCCAACTTGGTGCCCAGCACTTCCCACTGGTCGGCCGAGGTGGCGCAGTCGGCCCGCTCGACAATTACCGCCGTGCAGACATCGCCAAAGATGAAATGGCAATCGCGGTCATTCCAGGCCTGGTGGCCCGAGGTGATCTCGGGGTTGACCACCAGCACGCACTTGGCGCTGCCGGTACGCACGGCGTTGACGGCCTGCTCGATGGCAAAGGTGGCCGATGAGCAGGCCACATTCATGTCAAACCCATAGCCGCTCGCCCCCAGCGCCTGCTGGATCTCGATGGCCATGGCCGGGTAGGCGCGCTGCATGTTGGCCGCCGAGCACAGCACGGCATCGATCTGGTCGCCGGTCTTGCCGGCGGCATCCAGCGCCTTGCGCGCGGCATCCACGGCTATCTCGGCCATCAGCGAGAGCTGGTCGTCGGGCCGCTCGGTAAAGCGCGGGTACATGCGGGAAGGGTCCAGCACGCCGGATTTTTCGAGCACATAGCGCTGCTGGATGCCGGAGGCCTTTTCGATGAATTCGACGCTGGAATAGGTCAACGGCTCGCGCACGCCGGCGGCGATTTCGTCGGCAAGGCGCGCGTTTTCCTGGTCCACATAGCGGTTGAAGGCTTCAACCAGCTCGGCATTGGTGATGGTGTACGGGGGCTGGTAAATGCCGGTTCCGCTGATGACAACTGAGTGCATGAATCAATTCCTGTTGCCTGAACTCCAGGCAGGGTGCGCAAGTGTAACGAGCCAGGGCAAGGGCTGCGCGAGTGCCGGGTGCGCGCCAGCGCAGCCCTACGCGCTCAGGCCGCCTGGATGAGTTTTTCCAGCTTTACGGCATCTGCCGCGAAGCTGCGAATGCCCTCGGCCAGCTTTTCGGTGGCCATGGCGTCTTCATTCAGCGCAAAGCGGAAACCCGATTCGTCGAACTGGACCGCAGGCAGCGGCATGGTGCGGGCTGCCTCGGCATTGAGCGCCGGCTGCAAGGGAGCCTCCGAGGCCGCGAGCTGTGCCAGCAGCTCGGGGGCGATGGTCAGCAGGTCGCAGCCGGCCAGCGCGGTGATCTGGCCAATGTTGCGAAAGCTCGCGCCCATCACCTCGGTGGCAATGCCGAAATGCTTGTAGTGGTTGTAGATCTGGGTGACCGATTGCACGCCCGGGTCGTTGGCGCCGCTGCGCGCGGCCTCGTCCCAGCTGGCACCGGCCTGTTTTTTGTACCAGTCGTAGATGCGCCCGACAAACGGCGAAATCAATTGCACCTTGGCCTGCCCGCAGGCAACCGCCTGGCAAAACGAGAACAGCAGCGTGAGGTTGGTGTGAATGCCGCGCTGCTCCAGTTTTTCTGCGGCCTTGATGCCTTCCCAGGTGGCCGCCACCTTGATGAGCACCCGGTCGATGTGAATACCCTGCGCCTGGTACAGCTCGATGATCCGCTCCGCCCGCGTGACGGTGGCGCTGGTGTCAAAGCTCAGGCGCGCATCCACTTCGGTGGACACCCGCCCCGGAATGGTGGCCAGGATCTCGCATCCAAAGCGCACCAGCAGCCGGTCGATCACCTCATCCATGGGGCGATCTTTCCATTGGGCCACGGTGGACTGCAGCAAAGGCGCGTATTCGGGCTTTTGGACGGCCTTGAGGATCAGCGACGGGTTGGTGGTCGCATCCTGGGGCTGGAATTGCGCCAGCTGCTTGAAGTCGCCGGTATCGGCGACCACGGTGGTGAACTGTTTGAGGGCGTCAAGCTGATTCATGGCAAAAGTCTCATGGGGTGGACAGTGGACAAGCAGGCCCGGAAGCATTTTTGCGAGGGCGACGGCAACCCCCAAGTGTAGACGGCCCGTTACCGAGACGGCCCCGGGCATGAAACCGCGTTACATTGGCGCACCCTCGTTTCTGACTTTTCCGTGGATTTGACATGCTGGACCGCATCACCGCCTCCCTGCCTTCCCTGGCCCCCGCCGAGCAGCGCGTGGGCCGTCTGGTGCTGGAGGACGCACGCGCATTTGCCCGCCTTCCGGTGCGCGAGCTGGCCGCGCGCGCGCTGGTCAGCAAGCCCACCGTGGTGCGCTTTTGCCGCAGCATGGGCTACGACGGCCTGGCCGATTTCAAGCTCAAGCTCGCCGGCAGCGTGAGCGAAGGCGTGCCCTTCATTCACCGCAGCGTGGACGCCGACGACAAGACCGGTGATGTGCTGGTCAAGGTGGTGGACAACGCGGTGGCCGCCTTTTTGCAATACCGCAACGCCGCCAGCACGGTGGCCATCGAACGCGCCGCCGAGGCCATCACCAGCACCTGGAAAGCGGGCAAGCGCATCGAGTTTTATGGCGCGGGCAATTCCGGCTTCGTGGCGCAGGATGCGCAGCACAAGTTCTTTCGCCTGGGCGTGACATCCATCGCCACCAGCGACGGCCATATCCAGGTAATGAGCGCCACCCTGCTCGGCCCGGGCGACTGCGCGGTGATCATCTCCAACTCGGGCCGCACGCGCGACCTGATGGACGCGGCAGACATCGCGCGCAAGAACGGCGCCACCACCATTGCCATCACCGCCAGCGGCTCACCCCTGGCAACCGCCTGCGCCATCCACCTGGCCGCCGACCACCCCGAGGGCTACGACCGCTACAGCCCCATGGTGTCGCGCCTGCTGCACCTGCTGGTGATTGACGTGCTGGCCACGTGCGTGGCGCTGCGCATCGGACCATCGCTGCAACCGGTGCTGCAGCAGATAAAGGACAACCTGCGCGCCAAACGCTATACCTGACGCGCCGCCATCTCCCAGGCACTCAGTCCAGCTTCACCCCGGCATCGCTGATCACCTTGCCCCACTTCGTGGTTTCCGACGCAAGGAAAGCGTCGCAGGCCTCGGGCGTGGTGCCTTCGGCAAACGTGCCCATGGTTTCCAGCTTGGCGCGGGTTTCTTCGCTGTGGATGATCTGGTTCACTGCCTCCGACATGCGCTTGACGATGTCGCGCGGTGTGCCTGCCGGGGCAATCATGCTGGCCCAGGTGCTGCCCAGCATGCCAGGAATGCCCTGCTCCACGAAGGTCGGCACATCGGGCAGGATGGGCAGGCGCTTTTCGCTGGCCACACCGATGAGGTGGATGCGACCGGCCTTGGCGGGCTGGATCAGGTTGGGTGGCGGGTCGAGGAACAGAGGCACCTGGCCGCCCAGCAGATCGGCCAGCGCGGGCGACGCGCCCCGGTACGGGATGTGCACCATGTAGGTCTTGGTCAGCGTCTTGAGCAACTCGCTGGTCAGGTGCGCCGCCGAGCCGCTGCCCGACGAGGCAAAGCTCACCTTGCCGGGGTTGGCCCTGGCGTAGGCCACCAGCTCCTTGGTGTTCTTGAACGGCGCATTGCCAGACACCGCCGCCACCAGGGGCGACACGCCCATCAATGAAACCCCCACCAGATCCTTGCGTGCGTTGTAGGGCAGCTTGGGGTAGAGCGTGGTGTTGGCCGTGAAGGCCGGAATCACGACACCAAAGGTGTGCCCGTCGGGCGCCGATTTGGCCACCGCATCGACACCGATGATGCTGTTGGCACCGGGCTTGTTGTCAATCACCACGGGCTGGCCCAACTGCTTTTGCAGCCCCACCTGCAGCAGGCGCGCCATCTGGTCGGTAAAGCCACCGGCCGTGTAGGGCACGATGATCTTGATAGGCTTGCTCGGCCAGGCCGTTTGCGCCAGCGATGGCAGGGCCACGCTGGCCAGTGCGGCAGTGCCGGCCCGCACCAGGGTGCGGCGGGAAAGTTTCACGCTCATGGGGTTTGTCTCCGTTCTGTTTCTAGATAAATGCTGACGCTAGCGCTTATGGGATAAGCGCTAGCAGCTATAATAATAATAGCATTTGCAGACGTTACAGCGCCTTGACCAGTTCCGGCACGGCCGCAAACAGGTCCGCCTCCAGCCCATAGTCGGCCACGCTGAAGATCGGCGCCTCGGGGTCCTTGTTGATCGCCACGATCACCTTGGAGTCCTTCA
>NZ_QOZT01000071.1:0-20561 GCF_003345135.1 Acidovorax sp. BoFeN1 | reverse complement strand
CCCCAACACCCACGCAGGGTGAGCCAGGCGCGCCCCCGGGCCACCCGCAGTACACCGGGGGTTTGCAGGCGCAGCGACAGCGCACGGCCTGGGGCCAGTTGCCAGCAACCGGCCGCGCTGCGGCCCACCCTGTTAGTCCGAGCGGATTGTTGCAATTCCAGACATGAAAGGGATGACATGGCGGCCTCCTTGGCACGAAAAATAGGCTTTAAAGACAACGCATGGTGCGCCGACCACTGCCCACAGTCCAATGAAACCGCGGTACGCTATTCATTCCACCAACGCATGAATCATCGTTCCCATGGCCACTGCCGAATACGCCCCCGCCGTGCTGCGCACCCGCCCCGTGGCCACCGGCCACTGGCGCGCCTTTCTGGCCGTGGCACGGCACCTGAACTTCCGCGCCGCAGCCGATGAGCTGGCGCTCACGCAGTCGGCCGTGAGCCGCCAGATCCAGGCGCTGGAAGAAGAAGTGGGTGTGGCACTGTTCCTGCGCCATACGCGGGCCGTGGAGCTGACCAGCGCCGGTGCGCAGCTGCAGCGGGCCGTGGCCCCGGCACTTGAGCGCATGGACGCCGCCGTGCGCCAGGTGCGCCAGACGGCGGGGCGCCGCAGCGTGGCCATCACCACCTGGGCCAGCTTTGCATCCATGTGGCTGATTCCGCGCATGGAAGAGTTCCAGCGCGACAACCCGGGCATTGACATCCGCATTGATGCCAGCGACGTGCCGGTGGACCTGGAAACCTCGGATGTGGACCTGGCCCTGCGCTACACCCTGCCAGGCCCGGGCACCCAGGGCGGGCTGCGCCTGTTTGGCGAGCAACTGGCGGTGGTGGCGAGCCCCTGGCTCCTCAAAAGCGGCAAGCCCCTGCGCACCCCGGCCGATGTAGCCCAGTTCACCCTGATCGAGGCGGGCGACGCGCACCGCAGCCAGCACCTGGAGTGGCTCAGCTGGCGCCGCTGGTTTGAAGCGTGCCACCTGACCCGGCTGCAGCCCGAGCGCTGGCTGTATTTCAACTACGCCCACCAGATCGTGCAGGCCGCCCTGGCCGGCCAAGGCCTGGCGCTGGCACGCATGCCGCTGATTGCCGACGCACTGGCCGCTGGAGACCTTGTGGAGGTGCTGCCTGGCCACCGCATCGACTCCCCGCTGGCCTATTGGCTGATGGTGGGGCCGCGCAGCGCACAACGGCCGGAAATCAAGGCGTTCTGTGCCTGGCTGCAGGTACAGGCCGAGGCCACCCGCCAGGCCATTGGCGATGTGCCCGATCCGGATCTGAATGACAACCTGGATTGAGCAGGGGCCGGCGCGTCCGACTCACCTCAATTGCTTTTATTTTGATAGCTACCAGCGCCTTATCCATAAGCGCTAGCAGCCAATTTAATCAAAAAATCAGGCCAGGTTCACGCGTGCAAACTTGCGCTTGCCCACCTGCACCACATAAGTGCCCGCGTCGAGTTTGAGGCCCCTGTCGCTGACCACGCCACCATCCACACGCACGCCGCCGCCGTCGATCAGGCGGTTGGCCTCGCTGGTAGACGGCGCCAGGTTGGCCTGCTTGAGCAAGGCACCAATGCCCAGCGGCGCACCCGTCAGGGCCACCTCGGGAATCTCGTCGGGCACGCCGCCCTTGCTGCGGTTGATGAAATCCTGCTCGGCCGCCTCGGCCGCAGCCGCGCTGTGAAAACGCGCGGTGATTTCCTTGGCCAGCGCCACCTTGGCATCCTTGGGGTTGCGGCCACCCGCGATCTCGGCCCTGAGCGCGGCGATCTCGGCCAGGCTCTTGAACGACAGCAGCGTGTACCAGTCCCACATCAGTGTGTCACTGATGGAGAGCACCTTGGCAAACATGGTGTTGGCGTCTTCGGTGATGCCGATGTAGTTGTTCTTCGACTTGGACATCTTGTCGATGCCGTCCAGGCCGACCAGCAGCGGCATGGTGAGCACGCACTGCGGCTCCTGGCCATATTCCTGCTGCAAATGGCGGCCCATGAGCAAATTGAACTTCTGGTCGGTGCCACCGAGTTCCAGATCGCTTTTCAGGGCCACCGAGTCGTACCCCTGCATCAGCGGGTAGAGAAACTCGTGCACCGCAATCGGATTGCCCGCCTTGAAACGGTCGTGAAAATCGTTGCGCTCCATCATGCGCGCCACCGTGAACCTGGCGGCCAGCTGGATCATGCCCGTGGCGCCCAGCGGCTCGCTCCACTCGCTGTTGTAACGAATCTCGGTGCGCGCCGGGTCCAGCACCATGCTGGCCTGGCGGTAGTAGGTCTCGGCGTTGAACTTGATCTGCTCAGGCGTGAGCGGCGGGCGCGTGCTGTTACGCCCCGACGGGTCGCCGATCAGGCTGGTGAAGTCACCAATCAGGAAAATCACCTGGTGGCCCAGATCTTGCAATTGGCGCATCTTGTTCAGCACCACCGTGTGGCCGATGTGAATGTCTGGAGCCGTGGGGTCCAGCCCCAGCTTGATGCGCAGGGGTTGGCCGGTGGCTTCGGAGCGTGCCAGTTTCTTGATCCACTCGTCCTGCGGCAGCAACTCTTCCACGCCGCGCAACGAGATTTCGAGGGCCCGGCCTACACCATCGGATACCGGGTTTTTTGTAACAGAAGATTGATTCATAAGGGTTTTATGGGATGTCCAGACAGCATGCGCCGCTATACTTCAGCCCACACTTGCAGAGGCGGATTCTAGTGGTCTCGCCGTTTCGACACCTTGGTAACCCTGTCGAATGCCTGCAGCCTGACAGCTTGTACCCCCGGTTTTACCCCGCGTTGCAGC
Organism: Acidovorax sp. BoFeN1; assembly: GCF_003345135.1. Classification (NCBI taxonomy): domain Bacteria; kingdom Pseudomonadati; phylum Pseudomonadota; class Betaproteobacteria; order Burkholderiales; family Comamonadaceae; genus Acidovorax; species Acidovorax sp. BoFeN1. The sequence goes on along the minus strand of NZ_QOZT01000071.1, from coordinate 17,776 downwards.
GGGACACATCACCGGGCGTACCTTCACCCTTGGGGACAGACCTTTGATCAACGGCTTCACCACCGCCAGCCTGGCTTTGCTAGACCAGCTGACTCACAGTGTCCAGAAACACCCCAAACGTATCACTGCCGCCGTGGCGGCCCTGCTGCTGACTGGCGGCGGCGGCGCCTTTGCCGTGGCATCGTTGGCACCCGATGCTTCGGACCTGCCGGTACGCCAGATCAGCTACGCCGTGGAATCACTGGCGGAAAGCCCGGCGCTGGCCGCCCTGGAAGCGCCCGGTTTCTCGCTGTACCGCTCCGAGCAGACCCGCAGCAGCGACACCGCGGAATCGTTGCTGCAGCGCATGGGCGTGGCCGACCCTGCCGCCGCTGCCTTTCTGCGCAGCGATGCATCGGTTCGCCAGAACCTGCTGGGCCGTGCGGGCCGCTCGGTCTCGGCCGAAACCACTGACGACCACCGTCTGCTGCGCCTGACGGCCCGCTGGGCCCCGGACGACAGCGGCACTTTCCGCCGCCTGGTGGTGGAGCGCACTGGCGAAAAGTTTTCCTCGCGCATCGAAACCGCCCCCCTCACCACCGGCAGCCGCTTGGCGGGCGGGGTGATCAGCAGCTCGCTGTTTGCCGCCACCGACGCGTCCAGCATTCCCGATTCAGTGGCCGTGCAGATTGCAGAGCTGTTCTCGGGCAGCATCGACTTCCACCGCTCCCTGCGCAAGTCCGACCGTTTTTCGGTGGTCTATGAAACCTTGGAAGCCGACGGAGAACCCCTGCGCAGCGGCCGCGTGCTGAGCGCAGAATTCCACAACAACGGCAAGACCCATCAGGCAATGTGGTTCCAGGACCCCGGCACCAGCAAGGGAACCTACTACACCCTCGACGGCGAAAGCATGCGCCGCGCCTACCTCACATCGCCGGTGGAGTTCTCGCGCGTGAGCAGCAGCTTCAAGATGCGCTTTCACCCCATCCTGCAAAAATGGCGCGCCCATCTGGGCACCGACTATGCCGCCCCCACCGGAACCACCGTGCGCACGGTGGGTGACGGCGTCGTCGAATTTGCCGGGGTGCAGAACGGCTTTGGCAATGTGATCTTCGTGAAGCACCGCAACCAGCACCAGACCGTGTACGCCCACCTGAGCCGCATGGATGTGAAAAAAGGCCAAACCGTCGAACAGGGCCAGACCATCGGTGCCGTGGGCGCCACGGGCTGGGCCACGGGCCCACACCTGCATTTCGAGTTCCGCGTGAACGGGGAGCACCAGGACCCCCAGACCATCGCCCAGCAAAGCGAAGCCGCCGCCCCGGTGTCGGCTGCCGCGCGGCCCGCCTTCGATCGCCTGGCCGCCAACATGCGCGTGCAACTGTCGGCTGCCGCGCTGGTGCTGCAGGCCAGCGCAGAATAAGCCGCTGCCGCACCTGGCACGCAGCGCTGGTGCGATAGGCCATCGGACATGCGCGGCTTGTACATTGGCCTCATGTCGGGCACATCGCTCGACGGAGTGGATGGTGTTCTGGCCGATTTTTCACACGAAAAAATGGCCATCATTGGCCATGCATCAGCGCCTTTAGCTGCTGATTTACGAGCAGAAATGCTCGCACTCAACACCCCCGGACCCAATGAACTGCACCGCGCAGCCCTCGCGGGCAATGCGCTGGCCCGGTCTTATGCCGAAGTCGTGCGTACCTTGCTCCAATGCAGCGGTGTTTCTGCCAGCGCCGTGCAGGCCATTGGCGCCCATGGTCAAACCGTGCGCCATCGGCCCCAGGAGTTCGACGGCACGGGTTACACCCTGCAACTGAACAACCCGTCCTTGCTGGCCGAGCACACCGCCATTGCCGTGGTGGCCGACTTTCGCAGCCGCGATGTGGCCGCCGGCGGCCAGGGCGCACCGCTGGTGCCCGCTTTCCACCAAGGGGTGTTTGGCCGTGCGGGTGAGACGGTGCTGGTGCTCAATATTGGCGGCATCTCCAACCTCAGCGTGCTGGGAGCCGACGGCAGCGTGCAGGGCTTTGACTGTGGCCCCGGCAATGCGCTCATGGACCACTGGTGCCAGTTGCATACCGGCCAGGCGTATGACTGCGGCGGCGCCTGGGCCGCCCAGGGCCAGGTCCTTCCCGACCTGCTTGCCACACTGATGCAAGAGCCTTTTTTGCACCAGCCGCCACCCAAAAGCACCGGACGCGACCTTTTCAACCCGGCGTGGCTGGCAGCGGCGCTGGCCGGGTTTCCCATGGCACGGCCCGTTGACGTGCAGGCAACATTAACCGAATTGACCGCTAGCGCTTGTGCAGAAAGCGCTAGCAGCTATGAAAAATATAGCAAAATACTGGCGGTGTGCGGTGGTGGCGCCTTGAACACGCACCTGATGCAGCGCCTTCAGGCGCTGTTGCCAGGTGTCTCGGTGGTGCCGACCGATGATCTGGGCCTGCCGGCAATGCAAGTGGAGGCTGCTGCCTTTGCCTGGCTGGCGCGCCAGACGCTGCTGGGCCAAACCGGCAACCTCCAAAGCGTCACGGGCGCAAAAGGCGCCCGTGTTCTAGGGGCCGTCTACCCGGCCTGAGGTATCTGCCCGCCCGAGTGGTCAGGCCGAGAAGCTGGAACCGCAGCCGCAAGTGCTGGCAGCGTTGGGGTTCTTGATCACAAATTGGGCGCCCTGCAGGTCTTCCTTGTAGTCAATTTCGGCGCCCAGCAGGTACTGGTAGCTCATGGCGTCGATCAACAGGGAGACACCGTTCTTGGTCATGGTGGTGTCGTCTTCGTTCGTGATTTCGTCGAAGGTGAAGCCATACTGGAAACCCGAGCATCCGCCACCCTGGACAAACACGCGCAGCTTCAGATCGGGGTTGCCTTCTTCGGCGATCAGGTCTGCCACCTTGGCCGCAGCACTGTCGGTGAACAGAATGGGGGTGGGCATTTCGGTCTGGATGTTTTCTGCAACTGCACTCATGGGGTACTCCAATTCAGGATTTCCCGTGAATGCTACTGCAATCCAGTCGGGAATTCAGGCGACCGGCTTTTGACGCCAGTTTCAGTGGGGGCATTGCACCCAACAGCTCGCTGTGCGGCTTGCACACGCACACGCGCCAGCCGGGCGCACCAACAAAAAACCGCCCGTAGGCGGTTGTTTTGGCTGCCCACCACCGCAAGGATGATGGGCATGAAGCGCGGCCAAAGACAGCGCTTGCGCAGTGGCGAAACTTAACGCTTCGAGAACTGCTTGGCGCGGCGTGCAGAGTGCAGACCGACCTTTTTACGTTCCACTTCACGAGCGTCACGCGTCACGAAGCCGGCTTGGCTCAGGACGGACTTGAGCGTCGCGTCGTAGTCGATCAGGGCGCGGGTGATGCCGTGGCGGGCTGCACCTGCCTGGCCGGATTCACCACCACCGTGCACGTTGATCATCACGTCGAAGGTTTCGGCGTGGTTGGTCAGCATGAGCGGTTGCTTGGCAATCATGATCGAGGTTTCGCGGCCGAAGTAGGACTGGATGTCCTTGCCGTTCACCGTGATCTTGCCGGAGCCTTTTTTCAGAAACACGCGGGCGACGCTGGACTTGCGACGGCCGGTGCCATTGTTCCATTCACCAATCATCTCAAGGCTCCTTAGATTTCCAGCACTTTGGGCTGCTGGGCGGTGTGGGGATGCTCAGCACCACCGTACACCTTGAGTTTCTTGATCATCGCGTAGCCAAGGGGGCCCTTGGGCAGCATGCCCTTGACGGCCTTTTCCAGCGCGCGGCCGGGGTGCTTGGCTTGCATGTCGCGGAAGTTGGTGGCCGTGATACCGCCGGGATAACCCGAGTGGCGGTAATACACCTTGTCCAGGGACTTGGTGCCGGTGACCTTGATCTGGGCGGCGTTAATGATGACGATGAAGTCACCGGTATCGACGTGAGGCGTGTAAATGGCCTTGTGTTTGCCGCGCAAACGGAGAGCAACTTCGCTGGCTACTCGTCCGAGGACCTTGTCGGTCGCGTCAATCACAAACCACTCGTGCACGACCTCAGCGGGCTTGGCGCTGAAAGTAGTAGTCATGAGTTTCTCTTATGAAGAGGGTTTGGCGGGTCCTTTTCCACGGTCGGTGCTTCTCTTTCGGAAGCCTCTTAGGTGGGATAGAGTCTTCGCCGCGGGACCACATAAGCGCTGCGAAGCCTGCCATTATACGAAGCTGCGCGCTTTTTAGGCAAGGGCGCTCGCCAGAACGCTGCGCAGTGTCAGTTTTGCATCTGCCGACGCTGCTCGTCGGCCTCCTGCCGCCGGCGGACGTCCACGCAGACCGGGTGCCCCGTGAGGCCGGGTTTTTTGCATTCATTGAAGATACACAGCGGGCGGGCCAGAAAGCTGGCGTCAGCGCACGCCTCCTCGGGCCCCACACGCACGAGTGCCACCACGGGCTTGGGTGCCAAGGCCGGTGGGGGTGGCGGCACGGGCACATCCTGCACCACCACTGGCACGGGAGCCGAGGGCTCGGGCGTGTTGCGACGCTGGGCCAGGGCACGCGCGGTGGGGCGGGCCACGGGCGCTTCGGCGGTGGCCGCGCCGCCCAAGGCACCAGCCCCTGCAACCGCCTCCCTTTCGGCGCCGCCCGCCACGGAAGCATCACCCAAGGGATTTGCCGACACAACCTGCTCCGACGCGGCAGTCCCGGCTGCGGCGGCGACCGGCACGACCTCTGGCACCTTGAGCTCCGTGATGATGTCGTCTGCGGGCCGCTGCGTAGACCGGCCCTGTGCCCACCACAGGGCCGCTGCCCCGACGATCAAGGCCAATGCAACACCCGTCAGCCACACCGGCGATGGCCGCCGCCGTGCCGTTGCACCTGCGACAGCGCGCTCTGGCCCATGTTCTCTGTTCGCTCCGTTGCCCAAGGCCGGGCGCGTGCGCTTGGGCCCAGATTGCCCGGCTCGCGAGGCTTGTGCCGCCGGGGCATGGTCCGCTGCGTGGGCATCCTCGAAAACCGAGTCGCCAACATCGATGAACACCGTGTCGGCCATGTCAGCCGCCACCGTGTCCGGCCCCTCGGCAGCACCGTTGTGCTGCGTATCCGGCGCGATCGCGCCAGTCGCAGGCAGTTCGGGCCTGCCAGAGCGGTAGGTCAGGTCCTCCAGATCAGCCTTCTGCCTGGTAGCGGACTTCACGTCCACCGTAGGGGCAGGCACGCCGAGGCCCGGATGGTCCGCAGGCTCAACCCAGATATCTCCCAGATCAGCCCGAAAGTCAAAATGCCCCACCCCCTCGGGTGGCGAAGTCATTTCCATGGTCTGCAGGAACGCATCAATGCTCTGGGGGCGGTCTTCAGGGCGCAGGGCCAGGGCCTGGGCGATGGCGGCCACAAACGGCGCCGAATACTCCACCCCGAACTGGCGCTTGACCGTCTTGGCCACGCGCGAAAACGACACCATGCGGTCCCGGATGGAGCGCAAGGTGGCAGGCAGCGGCGTGTCGTTGCACAGACAGCCGTGCACCACGGCGGCCAGCGAATACAGATCGCTCCAGGGCCCCTGGCGCAATTCATCGTCGCTTTCAGCGTATTGCTCGATGGGGGCGTAGTTCACCTTGAGCACGGCCGTGTGCTTGTGCCCCTGGTCGTTGATGGCATGGCGCGCGGCACCCAGGTCCAGCAGCACCGGTGGCCCGTTGTCCTGCAGGAAGATGTTGTCCGGAGAGATGTCGCGGTGCAGCGTGTTGCCATCGTGCAGCACGCGCAGCGCACCCAGCACCGACCACAGCATCTTGCGCAGCCATGCCTCGGGCGGGGGCGTGCGCATCTGCGCGCGCGCCTGCTTGAACGTCATGCCGGTGTACAGCGGCATCACCATGTAAGCGGTGTTGTTAGCCTCCCAGAAGCGGAACACCTTCACCAGGGACGGGTGGTCAAACTGCGCCAGCAGGCGCGCCTCGCCCATGAACGACGTCAACCCGGCCTGGAACGTCTGCTGGTCGGGCGACGACCGCACCCAAAGCGATTGCCCCTGCGCGCGGCCTGCAAGCGCCGAGGGCATGTATTCCTTGATGGCCACGGCACGGTGCAGCGAGTGGTCGAATGCCTTGTAGACCATGCCAAAACCACCCACGCCCAGCAATTGCAGGATTTCAAACTCGGCCAGGCGGGTGCCCGGTGGCAGCGCGTCCACATGGTTGACGCGGCTGGCAGAAGTTTGACTGGGGCTTTCGATCATCATGGGCAGGGTAAAGAGCAGGCTCGCGTCCGGGGCAGCAACGGGATGGGGGAGGAGACTGCACCTGTGCCGTCACGGCTGCCATCATGAAGCATGCACCAGCGCGACCTGAAACAAAAGGCATCCTGTCTGCGAAAAACATCACCCGCAGCCCGAACAGCGGCCCATTGTGCCGCGACTCAGCCGCGGCGCCCCCGCCCCGCTGGCTACGGCAACCGCTGCGCCACCCATGATATTTTACATAAAAACAGGCTCTAGCCCTTTACAGCAAAGCGCTAACAGCTATGTTTTATATAGCGTTGCAATCAAGCATCGCTGGCCCGCGCTGCCCGGCCACTTTGCGCCACGCCGCAGCGCACTACGGCAACCAGGGGCCGAGTCGTTACCATTGCGCCATGTTCAGTTATCGCCACGCCTTCCATGCGGGCAACCACGCCGATGTGCTCAAGCACACGGTGCTGATTGCCACTTTGCAACACCTCACCGACAAAGACGCGGCCCTCACGGTGCTCGACACCCATGCGGGCGCGGGCCTGTACCGGCTCGATGGCGACTATGCCAGCACCAGCGGTGAGGCGGGTGGCGGCATCTTGCGCATCACTGCAGCGGGCGTTGCAGCCCTCACGCCTGCGCTGCAGGCCTATGTGGACATGGTGAAAGCCTTCAACCAGGGTGCCACCACCAAGGTGTACCCGGGCTCGCCCTTCATCATCCAGCGGCTGCTGCGCGACCACGACAAGCTCAAGCTGTTCGAACTGCACCCCACCGATCTGCGCGCGCTGGCCGGCAACGTGGCACAACTGGAGGCCGGCCGCCAAGTGGCCGTGCTGCACGAAGACGGATTTGAAGGCATCAAGAAATTTTTGCCGCCACCGGCCCGCCGCGCTTTGGTGCTGTGCGATCCCAGCTATGAAATGAAGAGCGACTATGCCAAGGTGCTGGACATGGCAGCCGAATCGCTCAAGCGCTTCGCTACCGGCACCTATGCCGTCTGGTACCCCATCATTCCGCGCCCGGAGGCGCACGACCTGCCACGCCGACTCAAAACGTTGGCGACCAAGGCGGGCAAGAGCTGGCTCCACGCCACGCTGACCGTGAAATCCAGCAAGCTCACCGAGAACGCAGAAGGCGAACGCAAGCGCCCAGGCCTGCCTGCCAGCGGCATGTTTTTGATCAATCCGCCCTTCACCCTGAAGGCCGCCTTGAAGACCGCCCTGCCCCAGATGGTGGAATTGCTGGCGCAAGACAAGCACGCGACCCACACGCTCGAATCGGGCGGCTAAGCGCCACGACCGCCGCTGCCCACGGTGCGACGGGGCGGCGAACCGACAGGGCCTGAAAGCGGCTCCTGCCAGGTCAGCGCCCTACGGCGCCGACACCGACAGCGACCGCGGGCAATCGCCCTCGCCTTCCTCCAGCAGCCACAGTTCCACGGGCTTGATACCCAGCCCCTGCATGCCCAGTTCCTGGGCCGCGGCCTGGCTCAAATCAATCACGCGGTTCCCGGTAAACGGGCCACGGTCATTGATGCGCACCACCACAGCGCGGCCTGTAAGTTGGCTGCGCACACACACCCGGGTGCCAAACGGCAGCGTGCGGTGTGCAGCCGTGAGGGCCCGGCGGTTGAAGATTTCGCCACTGGCCGTGCGTCGGCCATGAAAGCGCGGGCCGTACCAGGAGGCCAGGCCCTGCTGGTCGCTCTCGGGCACGGGCTCGGCCAGGGGCTCTGGCAACTCTGCGCTGTCGGCCCCGCGCCCGCCTGCACCGTTGCGAACCGGTTCAGGCGGCTGTCTGGCCGTGGACGGTGGCTCGAGTGGCTGGCCAGACGACGGCGCGCAAAACCGGGAGCTTGGCACACCACGCTGTTGCGCCAGCTCGCAGGCGTTGCGGGGCTCGATGGACATCTCGGCAGCCGCTTCGGGCGCCGCCGTTTCCGCCACCGGCATGGGTGCGCAGGCCACCAGAGCGCAGGCAAGCGCCCCCAAACCCGTCAGGGTGCGCCAGCGCCGCATCCGGTCAGACATCTGCATCGATCACCTCTTTGCGAAAAAACGAACGTACCCACCGGGAGGTGACAGTTCCATCCACCTTCTCCAGCGACAATGCAAACCGGCCCAAGCCCCAAGACGCGCCAGGCCACGCGCCCCATTACAAACCGAGGCGCCGGCAGATTTCCAGCGTGGTTGCACTTTGATTCATGGTGTAGAAGTGCAGGCTGGGCACACCGCGCTGGCGCAGTTGCTCGCACAGCGAGGTCACCACATCCAGGCCAAAGGCCTTGATCGACGCGGTGTCGTCGCCAAAACCCTGCAGGCGCAGCCGGATCCAGCGCGGCACTTCGGCGCCGCAGCTGTCGGCAAAGCGCAACAGGCCGCTGGCGTTGATGATGGGCATGATGCCCGGCACCACCGGCACGTCGGCGCCCAGCTTGTGCGCCTCGTCCACGAAGCGGAAATAGGCGTCGGTGCTGAAGAAGAACTGCGTGATCGCCGAATTGGCACCGGCCTTGACCTTGGCCGCATAGGCCTGCAGATCGGCCTCGGGCGAGCGCGCCTGCGGGTGCATCTCCGGGTAGGCGGCCACCTCTAGGTGGAAGCGGTCCCCGGTTTCGGCGCGGATGAAGGCCACCAGATCGGCGGCATAGCGGAATTCGCCCATGCTGCCGTAGCCGCTGGGCAGATCGCCACGCAGCGCCACCAGTCGGCGCACCCCAATGGACTGGAACAGCGCCAGCTTCTCGCGCACCGAATCGCGCGACGCACCCACGCAGGTGAAATGCGATGCGCCCTGCTGGCCTTCGTCCAGGATGGACTGCACGGCCTGCAGGGTGCCGTCCTGCGTGGAGCCCCCTGCGCCATAGGTCACCGAACAAAACTGGGGCTGCAGGGCATAGAGCTGCTGGCGCACAGTGCGCAGCTTCTCGATGCCCTCGGGCGTCTTGGGCGGGAAAAACTCGAAACTGACCGGCAGGGCGGCCGGTGCGGTGTTGGCCGCGTTCATGCAGACCTCCTCGCAAAAACAAAAAACTCGCGGTTGCCATCGCCACCGCTGATGGGGCTGTCCAGCCAGGCCTGCACCTCCAGACCCAGCTCAGCGCAGCAATCGCGGATGCGTTGCTCCACCACCGCGTACAACGACACATCGCGCACGATGCCGCCCTTACCCACCTGGCCGGGCTGCAACTCGAACTGGGGCTTGACCAGCATCAGCAGGTGGCCGCCCGGCGCCAGCAGCGGCACCAGCGCGGGCAACACCAGCGTGAGCGAGATGAACGACAGGTCGCCCGTCACCACATCAAACACCGGCGTGATGTCCACATTGGCGCACTCGGCGCGGCGGCGGCGCTCAATCGGCAGCGTGCCCTGCTCGCGGGCCTTGGCGCGGGCCGCGCGCTCGGACTTGAAGGTCTCGATGTCCTTGTCCTTGGCATCGTTGCTGTCGTCGTATTCCTCGTCCACCTGCCCGCCATTGCGCATCCAGCTGTAGGGCGCCTCGGGCTGGGTCTCGTTGTCCTCTTCGGCCTCGATGACTTCGGACAGCGCCAGATCGCAGGCTTGCTGCAAGGCCGGCGCCGTCAGCGAACGCGCATTCACACCCTCCACACAAACCACGCGCAGATCGCTGCGCAGCCGGTCGTGCAGCTGGCCGTGACCCACATCCACGCCGATCACCTGCGCCGCGCCGTGCTGCAGCAGGCAGTCGGTGAACCCGCCCGTGCTCTGCCCCACATCAAGGCAGCGCAGCCCCGTCACCGCCAGGCCGGTGGCCCGCAGCGCCCCTTCGAGCTTGAGCCCTCCGCGCGAGATGTATTTGGCCTCGGCATCGTCGAGCAGCCGCACCTCGGCCACGGACGGTATGTCGTCACCATTCTTGGCAACCTTCTGCCACGGGGCCAGCGGCGACAGGCGCCACTCCACGCCCGCAGCAATCAGCCGCTGCGCCTGCGAGCGCGTGGTCGCATGGCCAAAATCCACCAGAAAAACATCTGCACGCATGCGCCCATCCTTTTTGAATCAAAAGAGCCTCTAGCGCCCGTGTATAAAGCGCAGATAGCTATTATTTCAGGAGCAAAGCAACCGCTCCTGCATTGCGCATGAAACGGCCATGCCCCAAAAGCCAGCGCCACCGCGAAGCCGGTTTTGCCGGGCAGCTGGTGGCGCCGCCCCCGGGGCTGAGGCCCGAGGCTCCAGGCCCACCTGCGCAGGCCTGCACAAAACCGAAGAGGCCGCGCCCGTGGCGCGTGCCACCGAGGCGCGCAGCGCCTCAGGGAGAATCAATACCGGTAGGTATCGGGCTTGTAAGGGCCTTGCTTGGGCACGCCAATGTAGGCCGCCTGCTCGTCGCTCAGCTCGGTCAGCATGGCGCCCACCTTCTTCAGGTGCAGGCGCGCCACCTTCTCGTCCAGGTGCTTGGGCAGCACATAGACCTTGCCGTTTTCGTAGTAGTCGCTGTGGGTGAACAGCTCGATCTGGGCAATGGTCTGGTTGGCAAAACTGGACGACATCACAAAGCTCGGGTGGCCCGTGCCGCAGCCCAGGTTCACCAGGCGGCCCTTGGCCAGCAGAATGATGCGCTTGCCATCGGCAAAGATCACATGGTCCACCTGGGGCTTGATCTCTTCCCACTGGCATTGCTCTTCGAGCTTGGCGACCTGAATTTCGTTGTCGAAGTGACCAATGTTGCAGACGATGGCCTGGTCCTTCATGGCCTGCATGTGCTCGAACGTGATCACGTCGCGGTTGCCGGTGGTGGTCACAAAGATGTCGGCCTTGTCAGCGGCGTATTCCATGGTCACAACCTTGTAGCCCTCCATCGCTGCCTGCAGGGCGTTGATGGGGTCGATCTCGGTCACCCACACCTGGGCGCTCAGGGCGCGCAGGGCCTGGGCACTGCCCTTGCCCACGTCACCATAGCCCGCCACCACGGCCACCTTGCCGGCAATCATCACGTCGGTGGCGCGCTTGATGCCGTCCACCAGCGACTCGCGGCAGCCGTACAGGTTGTCGAACTTGCTCTTGGTCACCGAGTCGTTCACGTTGATGGCGCGGAACATCAGGCTGCCCTTGGCGGACATCTCCTTGAGGCGGTGCACGCCGGTGGTGGTTTCTTCGGTCACACCGATGATCTGGGCGCTCTTGCGGCTGTACCAGGTCGGGTCCACGGCCAGCTTGGCCTTGATGGAGGCGAACAGGCAGGTTTCTTCTTCGCTGGTGGGATTGGCGATGAGCGAGGCGTCCTTTTCGGCGCGCTTGCCCAAGTGCATCAGCAGTGTGGCATCGCCGCCGTCGTCCAGAATCAGGTTGGGGCCTTCGCCTTCGCTGCCGGCGGGGCCAAAGTCGAAAATGCGGTGCGTGTAATCCCAGTATTCGGCCAGGGTTTCGCCCTTGATCGCGAACACCGGCGCGCCGGCGGCGGCAATGGCGGCGGCGGCGTGGTCCTGCGTGGAGAAGATGTTGCACGATGCCCAACGCACTTCGGCACCCAGGGCCTGCAACGTTTCGATCAGCACAGCGGTCTGGATGGTCATGTGCAGCGAGCCGGTAATGCGGGCGCCTTTCAGCGCCTGTTTGGCAGCGAACTCCTCGCGGATGGCCATCAGGCCGGGCATTTCGGTTTCGGCGATACGAATTTCTTTGCGGCCCCATTCGGCCAGGCCGATGTCGGCAATGATGCAGTCGGTGTTGACGGGGGCGTTGACGCGTGCGTTCATGGTGTGCTCCAAAGCATGTTTGAAAAGCCACTTGACGCGGGGAGACAAAAAAAAGCTCACCACACGATAAGTGGATGAGCGTCGTTGCTGGATGACTCCGAGCCTCACGCCCCGCCAGTAGCTGGGGGCGCTGCAACGCTCCTCGGATGCCCGCGATTATAAAAGCAGTTGCGCCCGCCCCGCCTGCGCCACGCGCCGGCCCGGTAAAATCGCGGGTTCGGCCGCCCTGCGCACCCGCTGTACAGAAGCTGGCCCGCCGTTTGCCCCTGCAGGGTCTTTGCACCCTGCCCACCTTCTGGAACCCCCCGTGTCCTACGCCTCTGAAACCCGGCGCCGCCGTACCTTTGCCATCATTTCCCACCCCGACGCGGGCAAGACCACGCTGACCGAGAAGCTGCTGCTGTTCTCGGGCGCGATCCAGATCGCTGGCGCCGTCAAGGGCCGCAAGGCCAGCCGCCACGCCACGTCCGACTGGATGGAGATTGAAAAGCAGCGCGGCATCTCGGTGGCCTCCAGCGTGATGCAGATGCTCTACCGCGACCACGTCATCAACCTGCTCGACACGCCCGGCCACAAGGATTTCAGCGAAGACACCTACCGCGTGCTCACCGCCGTGGATTCGGCCCTGATGGTGATCGACGCGGCCAACGGCGTGGAAGCGCAGACGCGCCGCCTGATCGAAGTGTGCCGCCAGCGCGACACGCCCATCATCACCTTCGTCAACAAGATGGACCGCGAGGTGCGCGACCCGCTGGACATCCTGGACGAAGTGGAGCGCGAACTGGGCATGCCCTGCTGCCCCATCACCTGGCCCGTGGGCCAGGGCAAGAGCTTTGGCGGCATCATCAATCTGCGCACGCAGACCATGACGGTGTTCACCCCCGGCAGCGATCGCGGCCCGAAAGACTTTGAAGTGGTGCCGCTGGCCGAAGCCGACCGGCTGCGCGCGCGCTTTGGCCAGTCGTTTGACGATGCGCTGGAGAGCATGGAACTGGCGGTGGGTGCCTCGGCGGCATGGAACCACGCAGACTTCCTGGCCGGCAAGCTCACACCCGTGTTCTTCGGCTCGGGGGTGAACAACTTCGGTGTCATGGAAGTGCTCGATGCCGTGGTGGACATGTCGCCGCCCCCCGGCCCGCGCACCAGCACCTTGCAGGTCAACAAGCAGGCCGTGGTCAAAACCATTCAGCCCGAAGACGAGGGCTTTGCCGGCGTGGTGTTCAAGGTGCAGGCCAATATGGACGCCAACCACCGCGACCGCATCGCCTTTGTGCGCGTGGCCTCGGGCAGATACACCCCGGGCATGAAGCTCAAGGTGCAGCGCACTGGCAAAGAGCTGCGCCCCACCAGCGTGGTCACCTTCATGAGCCAGCGCCGCGAGGCGGTAGAAGAAGCCTACGCGGGCGACATCATCGGTTTCACCACGCACGGCGGCGTGCAGCTGGGCGACACCATCACCGACGGCGCCAACCTGCAGTTCACCGGCCTGCCCTTCTTCGCGCCCGAGCTGTTCATGACCGTCATTTTGAAGAACCCGCTGCGCACCAAGCAGCTGCAGCAGGGCCTGGCGCAGCTGGGCGAGGAAGGCGCGATTCAGGTTTTCCGGCCCGACGTGGGTGGCCCCATGCTGCTGGGCGCCGTGGGCCAGCTGCAGTTTGAAGTGGTGCAGCACCGCCTGAAGGCCGAATACGACGCCGACGTGCGCCTGGAAGGCTGCCAGTACACGGGCGCCCGCTGGATCACCGCCGACACCCCTGCCGACCTGCGCGCCTTCACCGACGCCTACCCCATGCGCCTGTCGCACGATGCCGCCAACGCGCTCGCCTACCTGTGCACCAGCCCGTATGACGTGCGGCTGGCGCAGGAGCGATTTCCGAAGATTCATTTCCATCCGCTGCGCGAGCATGCGGGGTTGGCGCTGGACAGCAACCACTGACGGCGGCGGCCATGACTGCATTTTTGCGTCCCCTGACCGAGTGGCCGGCACCCGTGCCTGGCCAGCTGCTGGGCATCCTCACCGACATCGACGACACCCTGACCACCGACGGCGCAATCACCCCCGATGCGCTGCAGGCTTTGGGTGCGCTCAAGGCGAGCGGCCTGCATGTGATTCCCATCACCGGCCGGCCTGTGGGCTGGAGCGAGCCGTTTGCAGCGACCTGGCCCGTGGATGCCATCGTGGCGGAAAACGGGGCGGTGGCGCTGCAGCGCAGCGCAGACGTTTTTGATCAAAACAGCCCCTTGCCTAATCACAGCAAGCGTGAGCAGCTATCAAAAATATACCAACAGGACGCCGCCACACGCGCAGCCAACTACGCGAACATGCAGCAGGTTCTGGCGCAGATTGAGCGTGAGGTGCCCGGTGCGCGCCGCGCCACGGATTCGCCGGGCCGTGAAACAGACATCGCCATCGACCACAGCGAATTCACCCATCTGCCACAGGACGCCATTGACCACGCCGTGCGCATCATGCGCGACGCGGGCATGAACGCCACGGTGAGCAGCATCCACATCAACGGCTGGTTTGGGGCGCACAACAAGCTCGAAGGTGCCCGCTGGATCGTGCGCGAATTGTTCGGGCGCGACCTGGACGCCGAGATCGACCGCTGGGTGTATGTGGGCGACTCCACCAACGACCAGGTCATGTTCGAACATTTCCCGCACAGCGTGGGCGTGGCCAACATTGCGCGCTTTGTGCCGCAACTCACGCACCGGCCGCGTTTTGTAACGCAGGGCGAGCGTGGTGCGGGGTTTGCGGAGGTCGCGCGCGCGGTGCTGGCGACACGTTGATGCCATCCGGCATGGCCGGCGGTACCCCGGCACACCCAAGCTGCGCTAGAGTTAGGTATGGACTTGATCAACACACTCCGACACTGGCAGGCCATCGACCGGACAAGAGCGCGCCTGCCCAGTGAGAACCTAATGGTGGCGGGCCTTGGGCTGGCCCTGATCGCCGTATCCCTGCGCTCAGAGCGTCGCGGCACGGCCGCGCTACAGGCCGCTGCGGGCGGGGCACTGCTTGTACGGGCCGCACGAGGCAGCCGCTACCTGACCCGCGACCCCGACCCGCGCCTCAGCGGGGCGTGGGACGCCCACTTGGCGGACGCCCGCGAACTGGGCCTGGACTGATGGGGCGACTTCAGCCTTGAAGCCTTTGAGAGCCGTATCGCTTCACAGATAAGCAATACAGGCTACTCAAAATAAAGCATCACGGCGCCTTCGCCAGCCCCAGCTTCTCTACCAGCGCTTTCTCGCGTGCGAAAGTCTCTTGGGCAAACTTCTGGTAGGCCGCTGTGCTCATGTACATGGGCACCATGTCGTAGCGCGCCAGGGCTGTTTTGTAGCTGTCTTGCTCCATGGCCTGCTTGAAGGCGTCGTGCAGGCGCTTGACCACGGGCGCTGGTGTGCCCTTGGGCGCGCCAATGCCAAACGGCGAGTTCTGCACGATGTCCAGGCCCAGTTCCTTGAGCGTGGGCGCATCGGGGAACTTGGCCAAGCGCTCGGCGCCCCAGGTGTTGAGCACGCGCAGCTTGCCGGCCTCAACCTGCGGCGCAAAGCCCGTGGAGTCGGCAGCGGCCATCAGCTGGCCGCCCAGGGTGGCCTGCATGAGGTCGGCACTGCCCTTGTACGGCACGTGCAGCAGCTCGATGCCAAGCTTTTGCGCGATCAGCTCGGTCGTCAGGTGCGGACTGGTCATGGTTCCGGTGGAGCCATAGCTCAGCTTGCCCGGATTGGCCTTGGCCCAGGCAACAAAGTGCGTCCAGGTCTTGAGCGGCGAATCGGCTGGCACCACGATGCCGAAGGCATAGCCCGTGACGTTGAGCACGTAGCTGATGTCCTTGACCGGATCCCAGTTGATCTTGGTGGTGTAGGGCAGGCGGAACACGCCCAGCGGAATCTGCGCCAGCGTGTAGCCGTCGGGCTGGGCTGTCTGCAGCGCCTGCGCGGGCAGCGTGCCACCGGCGCCGGGCTTGTTCTCGACGATCACGGGCTGGCCGAGGATCTTGCTGGCGTTGTCGGCCAGCACGCGCATGGAGATATCGGTGGGACCGCCTGCGGGGAAGGCAATCACGAGCTTGACCGGCTTGGCGGGAAAGCTCTGGGCGCTGGCGGTACCCAGAGAGACGGCGGTGAGTGCGGCTGCGCCCCACTGAATGATGTGTCGACGTTGCATGTGGCGATCCTGAAGGGACTAAAGGTTCCATTGAACCGCAAATGACGCACTGCAACACTCAGGAAAGCACCTAGCAGCTGTCGCCAAGGCGGCAGCCGCCGCGGGCGGCGCTTAGTACCGCTGGGGAACGTACATTTCAGGGGGCACCGGCTGGCGCAGGTATTCGGGGTTGCGCACCCGCTCCGGCAGCTCCACCGGGGGATGCGGCACCTCGTGGTACGGGAATTGATCGAGCAGGTGCGCAATGCAGTTCAGGCGCGCCTTTTTCTTGTCCACCGCCTGCACCACCCACCAGGGCGCCTCGGGGATGTGGGTGCGCTCGAGCATGGTCTCCTTGGCCTTGGTGTAGGCCTCCCAGCGCACGCGGCTTTCCAGGTCCATGGGGCTCAATTTCCACTGTTTCAACGGGTCGTGAATGCGGCCCAGAAAGCGCAGGTGCTGCTCGTCATCGGTGATGGAAAACCAGTATTTGACGAGCGTGATGCCCGAGCGCACCAGCATCTTCTCGAACTCGGGCACGGTGCGAAAGAACTCTTCGTACTCGTCATCGGTGCAAAAGCCCATCACGCGCTCGACGCCCGCGCGGTTGTACCAGCTGCGATCAAACAGCACCATCTCGCCCGCAGCGGGCAGGTGCGCGGCGTAGCGCTGAAAGTACCACTGCGTGCGCTCGCGGTCATTGGGTGCAGGCAGCGCGGCCACACGCACCACGCGCGGGTTCAGGCGCTGGGTGATGCGTTTGATGACGCCGCCTTTGCCGGCGGCATCGCGCCCCTCAAACAAGATCACCACCTTCTTGCGCGTGTGCTGCACCCAGTCCTGGAGCTTGACCAGCTCACCCTGCAAGCGAAAAAGCTCTTTGAAATAGGCCTGCCGCTCCGCGCGGTCGGTGACGTGGCGGCCCTCCAGCTCGTCGAGGCTGCGGTCTTCCAGCTCCAGCTCGATTTCTTCGTCGTAGCTGTCCACCAGATCGCTCGCAATGCGCCGCATCAGGTCGTCATGGTTGGTCAGTGCACTGGGCAGCGTCATGGAATAAGGACTCCTGAAAAGAACAGGCCATGCTGCCCATGCCCCATGTCATGTGCATGACATCCATAAGGCATCCTGGGCAGCACACAGGATGCCGGTCCACGGTGTCAGAGAAATCACCTACCGCAGGCTAACCCAGTAAGCCAGCAAGATCAACGCCAGCACCAGCGCCAGCCAGCCCACCACCAGCCAGCGCCACAGGGCTGGCGCATGCCGCAACTCCAGAAAGTCCAGACACACCAGCACCCCTTTCACGAACGCCAGCGCAAACATGGCCAGCACCGGCCCCATGGAGCCATGGCCGGACAGGCCCGCCTCGCCAATCCAGTACGTTGCAGCCGTGATGGCCAGCAATATGAGCCAGACACGGGTGTGTGAAATAGCAGGCATCTCTTCGCTCCTCAACGCATCACGTAAACCAGCGGGAACAGCACGATCCACAGCAGATCGACCATGTGCCAGAACGCCGCGCCCGTCTCCAACGCGTGGCAATCATGGCTGCCATAGCACCCGCGCCGCGTTTTTACCCACAGATATCCAAGCGCCAGCATGCCCACCACCACATGCAGGAAGTGAAAACCGGTGAGGAAAAGGTAAAACATGTAGAAAGTGTTTGTCGAAAGGTCCACCCCGGACGCCATTTTCTGGGCGTATTCGCCCAGCTTGACCCCCACAAACCCCCCGC
>NZ_QOZT01000070.1:0-21349 GCF_003345135.1 Acidovorax sp. BoFeN1 | reverse complement strand
CCCGCCCCCCCACCCGGCACCTGCGCCCAGGAGGCGTTGGTGCACGCCGCTACTGCCGACAAGGCAGACAGGGCACCGAAGGCACGGCGGGTGACAGGAGGAAAATCCATGAGGGAAAGTTGACCGGAGGTAGACAGGAGCAATTGCTGCAATGCAACAATCGTGCCCCAGCACCTGGGTGGGCGCATCAGGGTCCAACCCTGAGGATTTCTACGTACTTCGGCAGGCCGCAGCCCGCACGCTTTTAGCGGTAGCCGATGAAGAAAATCGCGATATTCACCATGAAACCCGCGCCCCAGACCATGCTGCGGGCCTTGGGCATGTCGGAGACATACATCATGATGTAGAAAATGCGCAGCATGACGAACAAGAACGCCAGGATATCGAGCAAGGTCTGCCCTGCCCTCAACTGGTGCGCAATGATGACGGCTACCATAAAAAACGGCAGCGCCTCGAAACTGTTGGCCTGGGCTGCGTTGGCGCGGGCATGCCAATCGGTCTGGCGGGCCATCCAGGCACGCGGGTCGTGGTTGTCATAGCCACCCTCGCGGCGCGGCTTGCCAAAGCCGCCGCTCTTGGCCAGCCAGGCGCACACCAGGGGCAGCAGCACGGCGACGAAAACGCACCAGTAGGCCACCGTGAAACGCGCCACATGCAAGGAATTCATTTTTGCCCTTAGACGGATCTAGCGCAGCACCGACAAGCGCTGTCCGCTATTAATTCGGGAGTATTCTAGCGACCAAAGGGCTATCGGCGGTCTACCAGTGCATGGGCGATGGTGCCCAGGTCGACATACTCGAGTTCGCTGCCCACGGGCACGCCCCGTGCCAGCCGCGTGACATGCAGGCCCCGGCTCTTGAGCGTCTCACTGATCACATGGGCCGTGGCCTCTCCCTCAGCGTTGAAGTTGGTGGCAAGGATCACCTCCTGCACCACGCCGTTGGAGGCGCGCTCCATGAGCTTGTGCAAGCCAATTTCCTTGGGACCGATACCGTCAAGCGGGCTGAGCCGCCCCATCAACACAAAATACAGCCCCTTGAAGGCGCCCGTGCGCTCCAGCGCCGACTGGTCCGCCGGTGTCTCGACCACGCACAGCCGCGTCGCATCCCGCTCCGGGTCCAGACAGGTGCTGCAGATATCGTCTTCGGTGAACGTGTGGCAGCGTGCACAGTGATGCACGTTCTGCACCGCATGGTGCAGCGCCATCGACAAGGCCTCTGCCCCATCGCGGTCATGCTGCATCAAATGAAACGCCATGCGCTGCGCAGATTTGACCCCCACCCCCGGCAAACGGCGCAGCGCCTGGATCAAGACTTCAAGGGCGTTGGTGGAGGACATGGGTGGGCAGGCAATCCGGGTGACATTGGGAGGTGTATGCGGAACCAGGCTTCGTCAAGCTCAGCCCGACCGATGGAGTGTTGCAGCCCCGGCTTGATTCAGCCCGAACGAGAGTGAGAAAAAAATCTCCCCGCCTTCACACCCCACCCTCAAGGGCGTAGCGAGCGGGATGAGCTGCTAGGCGGACGGAGCGCAGCCACCGGAACGTACTTGCAGTACGTGAGGATTCCAAGCACCGCCCAACGACGCAGATCGCCCGCTCGGTAGCCAGCCTCAGAACGGGAATTTCATGCCGCCGGGGAGGCCTGGCATGCCTTGGGTGAGCTTGCCCATCTTCTCCTGCGAAGTCTCCTCGGCCTTGCGCACCGCTGCATTGAACGCAGCCGCCACCAGGTCTTCCAGCATGTCCTTGTCTTCGGCCAGCAGGCTGGGGTCGATGGTGATGCGCTTGACATCGTGCTTGCAGGTCATCAGCACCTTCACCAGGCCAGCGCCCGATTCGCCTTCCACCTCGATGAAGGCCAGTTCGTCCTGGGCCTTCTTGAGGTTGTCCTGCATGGCCTGGGCTTGCTTCATGAGGCCGGCGAGTTGTCCCTTGTTGAACATGGTGTGGTTTCCTTTTCAGTTTCTGTTGAATGGGTTGAATGGTGGTCGGTCATGCAGGCTTGATGCTGCCCGGCACGATTTTCGCGCCGTAGTCGCGCACCAGCGACTGCACATAGGGGTCGTTCATCACGATGTCTTCGGCCACGCGCTGGCGCTCGGCGGCGGCGGCGGCATTGCGGCGGGCGGGGCTATCAATCACCACGCCCAGTTCCACGCTGATCTGGCTGGCATGGCCCGCAGCATCCAGTGCGGCGCGCAGGCGCTCGCGGGCCTGGGGCTGGTTGAGCGATTCGCGCTCGACGCGCAGCAGCCAGTGCCCGGCATCGCGCGCCACCAGCTGGGACTGCAAGGCCAGCTCGCGCACCAGAGCGGTAATGGCCTCGGCCGCCACCAGCTGCTGCACGGTGCTGTGCCACACATCGCCTTCTTCGGTGGGGGTGTAGCGGGCCGAGGCCAGCACCGGTTTGGAATGCGCATGGGGCTGCAGGCGCGCACCGGGTTCTGGTGACACACGCACGGGAATCGCTACGAATTCAGGAGCTGCTTGCGCTTGCCTCGATTGGGCTGCAGGCTGTTTTTCCTCAAACTCATTGCTGCTGCGCACGGGCAAGGCAGTGGCAGCGGGCATGGCGGCCACCGCAGCTGGTGCCTGCGGGGACTGCACAACCGGCTGCGCGACAGGCTCTGCTATTGAATAAGTAGCTGACTGCGCTTGCGGGACGGGCGCTAGCGCCTTTTTTTGTTCATATACGGGCTGCGTGAGCGCCTCTTGCGGCTGCGCCTTCGAAGGGCTTGGCGCGACGGGTGCGACACCTGCCGCAGCGGTGCGGGGCCCTGGTTCAGCCGCGCCGGGAGGCGCTTCAGGCGGCGTCAGAGTTTTTTTTTCAGCCGGTTCGCCGCTGGGCTTGAAGGCCAGCAGACGCAGCAGCACCATGGTCAGCGCTGCGTATTCATCGGGCGCCAGGCCCAGCTCGCCGCGCCCATGCAGGCACAGGCTGTAGAGCAGCTGGGTTTCATCGGCTGGCATCAGGGCTGCGAGGCGCGCGGTTTCTGCCGCTTCGGGGTCATCGGCGTCCACCGCGCCCGCCATCTGCGGCACGGCCTGGTAAACGGCCATGCGCTGGAGCACGGCGCTCATCTCTTCCAGCGTGGAGGCGGCCGACAGGCCATTGAGGCGCAGCGTGTCCGAGGTTTCCACCACGGTTTTGCCATCGCCCTGGGCCAGCGCATCGATGAGCCGGAACACATACGAGCGGTCCACCGCCCCCAGCATCTGGCGCACGGCGGCTTCCTGCAACTGGCCGCTGCCAAAAGCAATGGCCTGGTCGGTGAGCGACAGCGCATCGCGCATGGAGCCCCGCGCCGCGCGCGAGAGCAGGCGCAGGGCTTGGGGCTCGGCGGATACGTTCTCGGAGGCCAGCACCTGCGTGAGGTGCGACAGCACGGTTTCGGGTGCCATGGGGCGCAGGTTGAACTGCAGACAGCGTGAGAGGACGGTGACAGGCACCTTCTGCGGGTCGGTCGTGGCCAGCACGAACTTGAGGTATTCCGGCGGCTCTTCGAGCGTCTTGAGCATGGCGTTGAACGCCGTGTTCGTGAGCATGTGCACTTCGTCGATCATGAAGACCTTGAAGCGGCCCTGCACCGGCTTGTAAACCGCCTGTTCCAGCAGGCTCTGCACCTCGTCCACGCCCCGGTTCGATGCGGCATCGAGCTCGGTGTAATCGGGAAAGCGGCCACTGTCGATGTCCGTGCACGCCGAGCACACGCCACACGGCGTGGCCGTGATGCCGCCCTGCCCGTCTGGTCCCTGGCAGTTGAGCGACTTGGCAAGGATGCGCGACACCGTTGTCTTGCCCACACCGCGCGTGCCGGTGAACAGATAGGCGTGGTGCAGGCGCTGCTGCGTGAGCGCGTTGGTGAGGGCCTGCACCACATGCTCCTGCCCCACCATTTCGGTGAAATTGCGGGGGCGGTACTTGCGGGCGAGCACGATGTAGGACATGCCGGCGATTCTACGGCCCGTGACCTGTTGGGTTTTGGTGCGGCTCCCCGCAACCTCTTACGCCTTCCGCCACCCGACACTGGCGCGCAATATGCAAGGGATGCCGCGCATGGGCCGCCTCGCCGCGGCGACTTCGTCCCCCTTCCCCTGTGAATCGCGAGAGAAAGGGCTGAAGACTGCGGCCCCGAGCCTGCCTGGACAGCCTGAAGATCCCCGCCTCTGGCGGCGGGCACCGAACGGCGCAGCCATTCAGGGGGTAGAATCTCATCCTGACGGGCCTCCCCGCATGGTGAAGCGGCCAACCGGGTCAGGTGGGGAACCAAGCAGCCCTAACTGTGGAGCCAGTGCCGGGGGTAAGGCTCGTCAACTTATTTCAGATAATGCGACAGGCAGGGTTGCCCAAACCCTGACGCCACCACACAACCGACGAGGTGCCCGTGTTCGCAGAAAACTTCAATCCCCTGGCGGCCCTGGCCGTTGCCAAGTGCCCCCGCTGCCACGCCACAGGGCTGGTGGAAATCGACGGAGAAGCCCATGACAAGGCGCCGGAGACCGACAAGCATCAAGCCAAGTTTCACGTCAATGCCAGTCTCTACGCACAGTGTCCGGCCTGCGGCCTGGTCGGCGAGTGGCCCGGAATGAGTGACCATTGACAACGATGCGTCGTGTTTGCAGCCCCTTGCTGGTTATTTCGTCCGCCTTGCCCCGCTGCCCTGGAACCCCTGCGAATCTGCGCACAGCGTTGCTGGCGCTATGGCTTGCAGTGTTCCCCCCCATGCTGGGCGCCACACCCTGGCTGGTGGATGGGCGCCCCGCGCCCGCCGCGCAGCAGGCCGTGAACATGCTGGCGGCGGCCGCCGCCGAAGGTCTTCAACCCGAGGATTACCAGGCCGCATGGCTGGCACAGGCCGTGGCGGGGGCGGCCCAGGGCCCCGCGTTGGGTGCTGACGCTGCGCTGCAGCTCGAAGACGCGCTCACCACCGCCGTGCAGAGCTACCTCAGTGACCTGCGCTCGGGTCGGATCGATCCGCGCCAGATTCACCAGAACTATACCCCCACAGCGCTCCCGGTCTCCGCGCCCGCCACTGCCGTGCAGGAAGCTATCGCACCGCCCCCCGCACTGGCCGATGCCGTGCGTGCGGCCACACCCAAGGTGCCGCTGTATGCCAGCCTGCGCGGCGAGCTGGCCCGCTACCGGGCCCTGAGCAATCCTGCCGCCTGGGACACGCCCCTGCCGCCGCTGCCAGGCCGCAAGCTCGAACCCGGCCAGGCCTGGGCGGGCCTTGCGCAGTTGACGCAGCGCCTGGTGGTGCTGGGGGACCTGCCACCGGACGCACAGCCCCCCGCCCTCTACGACGAAGCATTGCAAAACGGCGTAAAGGCCTTTCAGGAGCGCCACGCCCTGGCCACCGACGGCGTGATCGGCAAGGGCACGCTGGATGCGCTGGCCGTTTCGCCCGCGGCCCGCGCACACCAGATCGCGCTGGCCATGGAGCGCCTGCGCTGGACGCCCCTGCTGCGCGGCCCCCGCATGATCGTGGTCAACATCCCCGAGTTCATGCTGCGCGCCTACGAGGTGCAAGACGGGCGGGTATCGCTGCAACTGGCCATGAAGGTGATCGTGGGCAAGGCCCTGGACACCCGCACGCCGCTGTTTGACGAGGACATGCGCTTCATCGAATTCAGCCCCTACTGGAACATTCCGCCGTCCATCGCGCGCAGCGAAACCATTCCCCGGCTGCGGCGCGACCCCGGCTATCTTCAGCAGCAAGGCATGGAGTTTGTGGGCGCCAATGGGCAGGTGCACACCACGCTGGCAGCCGAGCACCTGGACGCCGTGCTGCGCGGGCAGATGCGCATCCGCCAGCGTCCCGGGCCAAAAAACGCGCTGGGCGACATCAAGTTCGTGTTTCCCAACAACAACCATATTTACCTGCACCACACGCCCGCGCCGCTGCTGTTCCAGCGCGACCGGCGGGATTTCAGCCATGGCTGCATCCGCATCGAAGACCCTGTGGCGCTCGCCCGGTTTGTGTTGCACAACGATCCTGCCTGGCCCGAACCACGCATCCGCGAGGCCATGGCCCGCGGCCAGTCGGCCACGCTGCGCCTGGCCGATCCGCTGCCTGTGGTGATTGCCTACAGCACCGCCATCGTCAAGCAGGGAAAGACACACTTCTTTGCCGACCTGTACGGCCAGGACAAGTTGCTCGACCGGGCCCTGCGCCAGCAGTCCGAACAGCGTCGCCTGCGCGCCAGGCTCGGCCTGTGAGCCACTGCACAATGTACAAACAGGTTTCACCGATTTTTTGGGACATGCCATGACACAGCCTCTTGCCCCCCTGAAACCCGGCCGTCGCCGTTTCCTGGGCACGGGCGGCCGCTGGCTGATGACCGGGGCCCTGCTGCCGCTGGCGCAGCCCGCCCTGGCCAGCCTGCCCGGTGCGCGCAGCCTGGCGTTTGACCACACCCACACCAGCGAACGCCTGGCCCTCGTGTATGCCCTGGGCGAGCAGTTTCTGCCCGAGGCGTTGACCAGTCTCAACCACTTCCTGCGCGACCATTACAGTGGCGAGGCGGGTCTGATGGACCCCCGGTTGTTCCACCTGCTGCACCAGATCCGCCAGGAATTGCGGGTGCAGCAGCCGTTCCAGGTGATCTCCGGCTACCGCAGCCCTGCGACCAACCACACCCTGCGCACCACGCGGGGCGGTGGTGTGGCCAAGCGCAGCCTGCACATGGACGGCAAGGCCATCGACGTGCGCCTGCCCGGCGTGCCGCTGGCCGACTTGCGCGATGCGGCGCTGTCGCTGGGCATGGGCGGCGTGGGGTTTTACCCCCGCGAGCAGTTCGTGCATGTGGACACGGGCCCGGTGCGCCGCTGGTAGGCCTGGTCGCCAGCCCCATCAACGGCTCAACGCGGTCATGTCAGGTGCGAGGTGACTGCGCCTGCGATGGGCCCGTCCGGCACCGGTGCGGGCGCATCGTCTGCCCCCGCATCGAATGCTATATTTTTAATAGCTATTAGCGCTTTACCATCAAGCGCCAGAGCCCAAAAACGCCAAAACCCCGCGCCCTGCCTGCACGCCGCTGGCCAGACTGGCTGTGAGCAGGTAACCACCGGTGGGCGCCTCCCAGTCGAGCATTTCGCCGGCGCAGAACACGCCGGGCGCGGCAGTGGCCATCAGGTGCTCATCCAGCGCCTCGAACGCCACACCGCCCGCCGTGCTGATGGCCTCGTCCAGCGGACGGGTGGCCACCACGGTGATGGGCAATGCCTTGATCGCGTGGGCCAGCGCCACCGGGTCGTTCATGCCGTCCTTGCCCAGGTGTTCGTACAAAACGCCCGCCTTGATGCCATCCAGCCCCAGACGGCTCTTGAGGTGGCTGGACAGCGAGCGTGAGCCACGCGGGTGGCGCACCTCGACCAGCACACGCTCGGGGCTGTGGTCGGGCAACAGATCCAGATGGAACGTGGCGTGGCCATGGGCCTCGATCTCGTCGCGCAGCAACTGCGATGCGGCATAGACCAGGCTGCCCTCCACCCCCGTGGCCGTAACGACAAACTCGCCCCGCCGGTTGAAGCTGCGGCCCTGGCTGTCGGTGAAGCTGAGCGCCACGGTCTTGAAAGGCTGGCCGACAAAACGCTCGGCAAAATGCGGCGACCAGCCCACTGCGGGTGTGGGCGTGCGGCCGATCAGCTCCTGAAAAAACGCACGGCGGGTTTCACCCACGGGCGCATCAGCCCGCAACACATCAAAGCCACAGTTGGACGGACGCAGCGGCGCCACGGCCACGCCGCGCTGTGCCAGCAGCGGCACCCAGGCGCCGTCGGACCCCAGGCGTGCCCAGCTGCCACCGCCCAGCGCCAGCACCACCGCCCTGGCCGTCACCTGCACCTCGCCTGCAGACGCGGCAAAACGCAACGCACCGCCATCGGCCCAACCCAGCCAGCGGTGGCGCATGTGGAACTGCACACCCTGCGCGCGCAGGCGCTGCAGCCAGGCGCGCAGCAGGGGCGCGGCCTTCATGTCGGCCGGGAACACGCGGCCCGATGTGCCCACGAAGGTTTCCACCCCCAGCCCCTGCGCCCAGGCCCGCACCTCGGGGCCACCAAACGCCCGGATCAGCGGCTCGATCTGCGGCTGGCGCCCGGCATAGCGGCTGGCAAAAGGCTCATGCGGCTCGGAATGCGTGAGATTGAGCCCGCCCTTGCCCGCCAGCAAAAACTTGCGGCCCACCGAGGGCATGGCATCGAACAGGTGCACGGCCACACCGGCCTGCGCCAGCACCTCGGCCGCCATCAGCCCTGCCGGGCCGCCGCCCACGATGGCGACGTCGCAGCGCACATGGGAGGCCACATCAGGAGTCAGGTCGGAAGGAGCATTCATGAGAAAACCTTTGAATCAATCGAAAACGCGCAGCGTTCAGAACAGCGAGCCCTGAACAGCGCTCTGAGATGGGCCACCACCTGCGCCGTCCATGCCGGGCGCGGCCGGTGGCGCGTGTGTGGATGCCGCCGCAGTGGACTGCGCAGCGGGGGCGAGAGTATGCCGCACGCTCCCCGCCCCCTGCCCGGTGCCCGCCACCAGGGCACCCTCGTCGGCGCTGCCGGCATCGCCATGCACGCGCACCATGCGCCCGTCGCCCGTTAGAAAGGCTGCCCACACGCGCTCGCCAGGAACTTGCCCCGACACCGCCGCACGGTAGCGCTGCAACTGGGCCATCAAAGCGGGCTGGCGCTCGGGCTCGGCGGCACTTTTGTAGTCCAGCACCCACCAGCCCGCGCGCTCGGGCGGCTGGTGGCAGTGCACCAGGCGGTCGATGCGCAGGCTTTGGCCCTGGTAGCGCAGCGGAGCTTCGTTGATGGTGGTGTCCACCATGGTGGCATCCCAGGCCCAAGCGCCCTCGCCCGCCAGAATGCGCTGGGCGGTCTGGGCGGCAGTGCGCGCGGCGCCCACGGTGATGTCAAAGTCCTGCGCCAGCCGCGCCACGCGGGCCGCGGGCCAGCCCTGGGTGCGCAGGTCGGCCAGCGGGGCCCCCGCTACACCGGCCTGCTCCAGCAACTGGTGCATGGCCTCGCCCAGGCGTGATGATGGGGTGGACAGGGATGCCCCGGAGTCGGCCGCATCCAAGCCTTCGTCCACACCCTCGGCCACGGCACGGGGTGCGGCACGCAAGTGCGCCGGGAGCACGGGCAGCTCGGCCAAGGTGAAATGGTCGTGCGCCCCGCTGGCAACCGCATCACCGTCGCCGCCAGGCACCTCAGCCGCGCCCGCCACGCCCAGCAGCTGCGCATCCGCCAGCAGCGGCTCCAGCCGGTTCCACCAACTGCCCGGCGCTGACACGCTGGGCAACACGGACGACAACGCCAGGCAGTGTTTGGCGCGCGTCATGGCCACGTAGAGCATGTTGAGTTCTTCGCGCTGGCGGGCCTGTTGCTCGGCGGCCAGGGCGGTTTCGGCGCTGGGGGGCGGGCTCGATTCGCTGGCCAGAAAGACAAAACCTGCGGGCTCGGTTTTCTCGCCGGGCCAATCGACCAGCACGCCCATGGTCTCGGCCTTTTGCGGGCGGGTGTCGGTGTCCAGCAGCAGCACGCAGCGCGCCTCCAGCCCCTTGGCGCCGTGCACGGTGAGCAGGCGCACGGCCTGCGCATCCACCCGGCCGGGCGCGCGCACGCCGCCCTTTTTCATGGCGCGTACAAAGGCATAGGGCGTCAGGTAGCGGCCGCCATCGTGCTGCAGCGATGCCGCCAGCAGCGCGCGCAGGTTGGCCAGCACCGCCATGCGCTGCGCGGCCGGGGCGGCTGCGGCAAACCGGGCCAGCACGTCGCCATGCTGGTAGATGGCGTGCAGCGCATCGTGCGGCGGCAGAGCATCCACCCAGGCCTTGTATTGAGTCAAATTGGCCGCTAGCGCTTGTGCACCAAGCGCTAGTAGCTCACTTTTTTGAAGCAAATCGAACCAGCTGGTGCCCGCGTGCTCTGGCTGGCGACGCAGTGTGGCCAGGGCCACCAACAATTCGTCGCCCATACCAAACAGCGGCGACTTGAGCGCACGCGCCAGTGAGAGGTCGTGCCCGGTGGAGACCAGTGCATCTAGCAGCGCCACCACGTCCTGCACCTCGGGTGCGTCAAACAAATCGGCCTTTTCGGGCTGCACGCAGGGCAGGTGCAGCGCGCGCAAGGCCTCTTGCATGGCGGCGAGCCGGTCGCGCTTGCGGGCCAGCACCAGCACTTCGTTGGGCGGCGTGCCTGCGGCGATTTGCGCGGCCACCCAGGCGGCGGCCTGTGTGCATTCACGCATGCGCTGGGTTTCTTCGGGCTCATGGCGCGGCTCGGTCAGGCTGTCGCGCCAGGCCAACGGGTCGGCGCTGCCACCACCGGCGCTATCCGGGGGCAGGATGGCGGGCAGGCGCAGCAACACGCCGGGGTCTTTGGATTCGGTGGTGTGATCGCGGAACCCGCTGGTCTCGCCCTGCGCCTGGGCCGCGCCCATCACGTGGTTCACGGCGGCGATCAAGCCCGTCGCGTTGCGGCGCGTGTGGTCACAGCTGAGCAGGTCGCCACCCAGCCCGTCGCGCACAAAAGCCTGTGCGGCAATGAACACCTGTGGCTCGGCACGGCGAAAGCGGTAGATGCTCTGCTTGGGGTCGCCCACGATGAACACGCTGGGCGCGGCCGCTCCACCGCCCGAGCCCGCATAGCCCGACAGCCAGGCATGCAGCGCCTGCCACTGCAGCGGGTTGGTGTCCTGGAACTCATCGACCAGCAGGTGGCGGATGCGCGCATCCAGGCGCTCTTGCACCCAGCCCGAGAGGATCGGGTCAGCCAGCATGACCAGCGCGGTGCGCTCCACATCGTTCATGTCCACCCAGCCATGCTGGTGCTTGACGGCGGCAAACTCCGCAATCAGACAGCGCGCCAGCCGGGCCATGCGCTGCTGGTGCTGCCAGGCGTCGTGCTGGCGGCGCGCGGTGAGCAGGCGCTGCAGCTCGGGCTCGGCCTCCTGCGCGGCGGGGAATTTTTCGAGGTTCTTGGAAAGGCGGTCTTCCTTGGCGACGAACATGGCCTTGCGCAACAGATCGAGGCGCAGGTTCAGGTCGCTACAGGCCAGCGCATCGATGATGGCGTCGGCCGCCTTTTGCGGCGTCTTGTTGGACTCGGCCCCCAGCGCCTTGGCGCGGGCCAGCCAGCGCTGGTGGCAGGCGTCGCTCTGCAGCGCGTCGGCGGGCTCGTTGAAAGCGGCCAGTTCCGGGCAGTGCACCTGGAACGGCGGCACCGAGGCATCGACCACACCCGCCCCATCGGCCAGGTCAAACTCCACCCGCTTGGACAGCGCCGCTGCCAGCGCCTTGTGGGTTTGCGAACGGCCATGGCGGGCCACCACGGCCTCGTAGTCGGCGCGCTGGCTGGCGCTGGTGGCAACGGCGTGCAGGAACGGGCCCCACACCTCGCGCACGGCCTCGGCATCGTCTTCAAGCAGCTCAAAGTTGGCGGGCAGGCCCTGCGCCTGCAGCAGCGCCAGCGGGGCCGTGCCGAGCAGCGCGGCAAACCAGCTGTGGAAGGTGCGGATCTGCACCGGGCGGCCGCTGGCCAGCATCTGGCGGTATAAATTTTGTAGCGCCTCGCGCTTATCCAGAGCGCGCTCGGGGCTGATTCCCCTTGCAACCAGCTCACGCGTCAGCTCATCCAGCGGCGCTTCAGCAAAGGCCTCCAGCCATTCCTGCAGGCGCTGGCGCATTTCGCCCGCCGCCTTCTTGGTGAAGGTGATGGCCAGAATCTCGTGCGGCGCGGCACCGTCGAGCAAGGCCCGCAGCATGCGCGAGACCAGCATCCAGGTCTTGCCCGCGCCCGCGCAGGCTTCCACCGCCACGCTGCGCGCGGGGTCGCAGGCGATGGCGTAAAACGCCTCGCGTGAGACGGGCTGGCCGTTGTGTTCGTACGCGGCTTGTTCAGTCATTCCAGAAGTCTTTTCGGCAAAGGCCGCGCGCGGCGCAGTAGTCGCACACGGCGCCCTCGCCCAGGGCGGGCATCGGTGCACCTGCTGCAATGCGAGCGAAGTCGTGCTGGATGCCTTCGACCAGCAGGTCGCGCAGGTGCACCACCTCGTCCTGTTCGTGCATCTGCGTCTCGCCGCGTTCACCCACATTCACGTAGGCGGCGCGCAGCGTGTCGTGGCTCAGCAAGGCGGCGTAGAACGCGAGCTGGGTGTCTTCAGCGCCCGCGCCAATGCGTTTGCGCGTGACGGTATCGTTCTCGGTCTTGTAGTCGATGACCAGCGGCGTGGGCTCACCGGTGGACGAGACGGCATCGATGCGGTCGATGGTGCCCACCAGCTGCAGGGCGCCCAGCGGCTGGGTGGTCTGCACCTCGGCCTGCCGGAAATGCCCCCCGGCCTGCTCATGCTGCGCAAGCCAGCGCAAATAGCCATCGCGCACCTGCGGCCAGCCTGCGGCGAACGGCAAGAAATCGCCCTCTCCCAGGCCTTGCTGCCGCGTGACGGCTTGCGCCGCGCTGTCCATGCGGGCCACGCGGGTGGCTGCGTCGTCCGTCGGGTGGGCCAGCAGTTCCTCATGAAAGTGCTGCAGCACCGCGTGCAGCCAGTTGCCAAAGTCGCGCTTGTCCACTTCAGCCGCCAGTTCGTCGGCCTCTTGCAGGCCCAGCTGACGCAGTGCAAAAAAGCGGTAGGGGCAATGCCGCAGGTCGGAGTACGCGGTGGACGACAGGCGCACCACCGGCAGCGCGCTGCCATCAGGCAAGGGCCGCGCTGTGGGGTGGGCCACGACCGCGCGCTGGCTGCGGCCATCCGCGCCCTTGCTGGCCGTGCCATCGAGGTGCAGCGCCAGCACCAGCGCGCTGGCCAGCAAGGGCTCACCGCCTTCGTCGCCCGTGCGCCAAAGCACATCCACCGCCGGTGTCTGCAGCGCGTACTGCCACGCGGCGCGCTGTGCGGCTTCCAGCGATTCGCGCGTGGGCAGGCCCCAAGCCTGGCGCTGCGCCTGGGTCCAGTCGCCCAGGGGCTCGGGCGAGGGCTGCAGGCGTTTTTCATCGCAGCCAGGCAGCACCAGCGCGGCAAACGGCCGGGCCAGCAACTGGGGCATGGGCAGAACAATCACCGGCGCATCACCTTCCAGGGCGGGGACAAAACGCGCGGCCTCCAGCACCTCGTTGGCCCAGCGGGTGAACTCGGCAAGCGACATGCGGCGTCCCGCGCTGCTCCAGTCCTCCAGCTCGGCCTCCTGGCCCGCCTGCAGGCGCAGCGCCGTCAGCACACGGGCGCCTGCGGCATCCGCCTCCAGCAACGGCCATTGGCCACTGGCCATCAACAGGGCACGCAAGGCCTGCAGCCACTGCGCCAGAGCGCGCGGCGCACGCAGGCCCTCGCGCCAGCCCTGGGCCAGGGCCACGCAGGCGGCCAGGGCGGGCTTGTCCGCCCAGTCGCGCGCAGCAGCGCCCGTCCACGAGGCCACTGCGGTCTTGCGCAGCGCACGCTCCAGGGCATTGAGGGCCGACGACTCGATCAGCGGCGTGTGCTTGAGCCAGTCCAGAACCTCATCGGCCGATGCATTCCAGGCGCAGGCCTTGAGCGCGGCCATCAATTGCGAGGCCGCCCGCGTGGTGGAAAGCGTCCAGCCGTTTTCATCGCGCACCGCCACGCCACTGCTGGCCAGGTGCGCGCCAATGCGGCGCGTGAGGGCGCGGTCGTTGGCCGCCAAGGCCACCGGGGTGCGGCCGGCCACCACATGGGCCAGCACACAGGCAGCGGCGCACTGGGCTTCGTCTTCGGCATCCTGCGCCGCGTGCAGGGCGATGTGGGCGGAAACCGCGCCATCCGTTGCCGCAGGCGGCAACGCCAGGGCCGCCGCCTTGTCGCCCCAATGGGCCTGCAGCGCCTGCGCCAGAGGCTCCACCTGAAAACCTTGCAGCACCACCAGGGCATCCACCGACTGGAGCACGCCAGGCTCGAACAACACATCGGTGGCGTGGCGCGAGGCCAGCACCCATTCCAGCGCAATGCGGGCCAGCACGGCCTCAAACCTCAGGGTCGAGCCCTCGTCGGGCGCGGGCAAGAGGCTGCGTGCCTGGATGCCCCAGGCCTCGCGCTGCGCAGGCGCAACGGCCGCCACTGCAGCCGCCAGCTGGGTGGCCGCCTCTTGCAGCGGCACCGCCAGCACATCCCGTTGCGCGGCCAGACCGGCCCGATCGAGCAAAGCGCGCGCCGTGAGGGTGTCGCGCGCCACATCCCCGGCCAGATCATCGCCCAGCGGCACAAAGGCCGCCAACTGGCGGGCCCAGTTGCGCGTGGTTTCAAAGCGGGGCGTAAATCCGTCGGCGTGGTGCAAGGCCCAGTAACGCTGCGCCCATGGCATGAGCTGCGCATAGGGAACCAGCACCACCGTGCGCGCAGGATGGGCCGCCAGCCCGTGCAGGTGCGCCTGCACCTGTGCCAGCACGCGCAGCCACAACGCCGCGCATTGATCGCTTTTCGCTATGACTGTCATAGCGTCGCAAGGCGCGGCCACACCGGTGAACGTGGGATTGGTTTCTGTCACAATGCCCAGACTTTAAACGTACACCGGTCGCAACCCGCTCAAAATCAAGGAATCCGCAATGGCCAGCGAACTCATCAAACATCTCTCTGACGCCAGCTTCGAAGCCGATGTGCTCAAGGCCAGCACCCCGGTGCTGGTGGACTACTGGGCCGAATGGTGTGGCCCCTGCAAGATGATTGCCCCCATCCTGGACGAAGTGGCAGGCACCTACCAAGGCAAGCTGCAAATCGCCAAGATGAATGTGGACGAGAACCGCGAGATTCCCGCCAAGTTCGGCATCCGTGGCATCCCCACGCTGATGCTGTTCAAGGACGGACAGCTCGCCGCCACCAAGGTGGGCGCCATGAGCAAGGCCCAGCTCACCGCATTCATTGATCAGCAACTGGCCTGATTCCGGACTGCCTGCCAGCGCCCTGGTTTCGGGGGCGCTGGCCAGGTCAAGGCCCTGTTTGTTTTTTGCCTGACACCGCCATCGTTGTGCATCGCGGTCGGCACGGATTTTTTTCCTGTCATAATTTCACCAGATCACCGGCTTGCACGCATTGGCAACCGGTTCGAGATCCCCAGGCAAGCCGGGGCTGCAAACAGCGGCTCTCCCAGCTTCCGCCTCTCCCCCAAGATTCACACCAGCTCCGCCAAGGAGTCACTCCATGCACTTAAACGAACTCAAGGCACTGCATGTGTCTGAAGTCCTGAAGCAAGCCGAAGAACTCGAAATCGAAAACACGGGCCGCATGCGCAAGCAGGAGCTGATGTTTGCGATCATCAAGAAGCGGGCCAAGACCGGGGAACAAATCATTGCCGAC
Organism: Acidovorax sp. BoFeN1; assembly: GCF_003345135.1. Classification (NCBI taxonomy): domain Bacteria; kingdom Pseudomonadati; phylum Pseudomonadota; class Betaproteobacteria; order Burkholderiales; family Comamonadaceae; genus Acidovorax; species Acidovorax sp. BoFeN1. Next base: position 6,040 of record NZ_QOZT01000070.1, on the reverse strand, counting down.
GGCGTGCTGGAAATTCTGCCCGACGGTTTCGGCTTTCTGCGCAGCCCCGACACGAGCTTCACGGCAAGCACGGACGATATCTACATCAGTCCCAGCCAGGTGCGTCGTTTCAACCTGCACACCGGCGACATGATCGAAGGTGAAGTCCGTACACCCAAAGACGGTGAACGTTACTTCGCACTGAACAAACTCGACTCCGTCAACGGTGGCTCACCGGAGCAGAACAAGCACAAGGTGATGTTCGAAAACCTGACGCCCCTATTCCCCAAGGAGCAGATGCGCCTGGAGCGCGACGTCAAGAGCGAAGAGAACATCACCGGCCGCATCATTGACATCATTGCCCCCATCGGCCGTGGCCAGCGCGCACTGATCGTCGCTCCGCCCAAAAGCGGCAAGACGGTGATGATGCAGCACATCGCCCACGCCATCACGGCCAACAACCCCGACGTGCACCTGATGGTGCTGCTGGTGGATGAGCGCCCTGAAGAAGTGACCGAAATGCAGCGCACGGTGAAGGGGGAGATCATCGCCTCCACCTTCGACGAGCCCGCCGCCCGCCACGTGCATGTGGCCGAAATGGTGATCGAGCGCGCCAAGCGCCTGGTCGAGCTGAAGAAGGACGTGGTGATCCTGCTGGACTCCATCACCCGCCTTGCCCGCGCCTACAACAACGTGGTGCCGTCATCCGGCAAAGTGCTGTCGGGTGGTGTGGACGCCGCCGCACTGCAGCGCCCCAAGCGCTTCTTTGGCGCGGCGCGCAAGGTCGAAGAAGGCGGTTCGCTCACCATCATCGCCACGGCGCTGGTCGATACCGGCAGCCGCATGGACGAAGTGATCTTTGAAGAATTCAAGGGCACGGGCAATTGCGAAATCCACCTGAACCGCCGCCTGTACGAAAAGCGCGTGTTCCCCGCTATCGAGCTCAACAAGAGCGGTACACGCCGCGAAGAGTTGCTGTTGGCGCCCGAGATCTTGCAGAAGACCCGCATCCTGCGCCAGTTCATGTACAACATGGACGAGATCGAGTCCATGGAGCTGATGATCAAGAACATGAAGGCCACCAAGAGCAATGTCGAGTTTTTCGACATGATGCGAAGAGGCGGGTAAGCCCCCAGAGCCGCCACCGGCGTCATCCCCCCAGGGGGGGGCGCCACCGGTGGCCTGGCAGAGCCAGTTCCACGGTGGCAGTGGCATGAGCGCGGCTCGAAGTTAAGCGCCACGGGAAAAGTGGCGCAGCAATCCACCCAAAATGACGTCAACCGCGCCTATGCCATAATCGTGGGCTTTTTCTGCGGAAAGTACGCTGGATGTTTCACGAGGCAAAGGTTGCCTCGGGTCCCGCACGGCTCCCGCACTTGACAAGGATTGATCATGAAAGAAGGCATTCACCCCAACTACCGCGAAGTTCTGTTCGTGGACCTGTCCAACGGTTTCAAGTTTGTGACCCGCTCTTGCGCGAACACCAAGGAAATGGGCAAGACCGACGACGGCCGTGAGCTTCCCATGTTCAAGCTGGACACCTCCAGCGAATCGCATCCTTTCTATACCGGTACGCAAAAGTCCGTGGACAACATGGGCGGCCGCGTGGAGCGTTTCCGCAACCGTTTCGGCAAGACTGCAGCCAAGTAATTCGCCGCATTTCCGCCAAGAAGGCAGCACGGGCAACCGCGCTGCCTTTTTGTTTGGATTTGCCTTTATTCTCGGCAGTCAGCCATTGCCCTTCCTCTGACGCGTGAACTCTCCCACCCCCGCCATCGTTACCCAGAACGCCGCTCGCCCGCTTCCCCGCTGGGCCTTGCTGTTGCTGTGCCTGGCTTATGTCGTGCCGGGCTTTGTGGGCAGGGGCCCCTGGAAGAACGCCGATGTTGCGGCTTTTGGCTACATGCAAGAGCTGGCGCACGGGCACACCGCATGGCTGCGGCCACTACTGGGCGGCATGCCCCCCGAAACCGACGGTCTGCTGCCGTATTGGCTGGGCGCCTGGGCCATCCAGATCACACCCGATTGGCTAATGGCACCCGAAATGGCGGCGCGACTGCCGTTCATGGCGCTGCTGGTGCTGACGCTGGCAGCAACCTGGTACGGCGTTTACTACCTGGCGCGCAGTCCGGGTGCCCAGCCGGTGGCGTTTGCCTTTGGCGGCGAGGCCAAGCCCTCGGACTACTCCCGCGCCATCGCCGATGGCGCCTTGCTGGCCCTGATTGCCTGCCTGGGTCTGGCACAGCTTTCGCACGAAGCCACGGGCTATCTGGCACAGCTTGCATGCGCAACATTGATCTTCTTTGCCGTGGCCACCTTGCCCTATCACACCGTGGCACCGGCCGTGGCCATGGTGGTGGGCATGGCGGGGCTCACACTGGCCGGCGCGCCCGCACTCGCCACCTTGCTGGGCGTGGGCAGCATCGCGCTGGTGGCTTTTGCTCCGGCCACCCCCTCTGAGCGGCGTCTGCGCTGGGCGGTGATGCTGGCCATCGTCACGGTGCTGGCGGCCATGCTGGCGTGGCAACTGGATTTGTGGCGCTGGCGCCTGCTCGACACGGCCACCCAGGGCAAAGAGTTCAAAAGCCTGGCGCGGCTGCTGCTGTGGTTCGGGTGGCCTGCATGGCCCATGGCCGCCTGGACGCTGTGGCGCTGGCGCAAACAGCTGTTCAACCGCCAGGTGCACCGCCACCTGTGGCTCCCCCTGTGGTTCTCAATTGTTTCGGTGGGCGCCACGCTCACCACACAACCGGCAGACCGGGCCCTGCTGGTGGGCTTGCCGGCCATCGCCACACTGGCGGCATTTGCGCTGCCCACATTCCGCCGCAGCATGGCGGCGCTGATCGACTGGTTCACTTTGCTGTTCTTCAGCATCTCGGCCCTGGCCATCTGGGTGATCTGGTTTGCCATGCAGACAGGCGTGCCGGCAAAGCCCGCAGCCAACGTGGCCAAGCTGGCTCCGGGGTTCACGCCCGAGTTCTCATGGCTCGCGCTGGCGGTGGCACTGGCGGCATCGCTGGCCTGGTGCAGGCTGGTGTGGTGGCGCGCGGCGCGCAACCGCGCCGCCATCTGGAAAAGCCTGGTATTGCCTGCCAGCGGGGCGGCGCTGGGCTGGCTGTTGCTGACCACCCTGTGGCTTCCGCTGCTGGACTACGCCCGCAGCTATGCCCCCCAGGCGAGCCAACTCGCATCCGCACTGGGCCCCGAACCGGGCTGCGTGCAGATGGTTGGCCTGAGCAGGGCCCAGGTGGCCGCGCTGCAATACCACGCCAGCCTGCGCCTGCAGCCGGCCAGCAGGACCACCGACTGCCCCTGGCTGGTGGCAGACAACGAAGCATGGCCAGCGCCCGAAAATCTGGTGAACCCTGACCTCTGGACACGGGAAGCCACCATCGGTCGCCCCACCGACAGGAAAGAGTTCATCTTGCTGTTCCGGAGAGCAGCATCGCCCGACTGATGTCGGAGTCGTCCATCATTTCCCGCCACGCCCTGACCGTGCTGACAGGGCAACTGGCCGTAATGGCCTTTGGCGTGACCGACACCATCGTGGCCGGACGCCATGGCGAAGCCTCCCTGGCGGCTCTGTCGGTGGGCTCGGCGATCTTCATCAGCGTCTATGTAGCCCTGATGGGGATCTTGCAGGCCCTTATGCCCGTCTGGGCCGAACAGCGGGGCGCGCGCAACCCCGGTGCCATCGGAAAATCGCTGCGCCAGGCACTTTACCTGTGTGCTGTGGCATCGGCAGTGGGCATGTTCATCCTGCTGTCGCCCGGTCCGCTGTTGCGCTGGACCGAAGTGCCACAGGCATTGCGCGCCGAGGTGGGGCAATACCTGGCGGTTCTGGCCCTGGCGCTGCCGCCCGCCCTGCTCTTTCGCATTTACAGCACACTGAACCAGGCCATTGGTCGCCCGCAACTGGTGACCTGGCTTCAAGTGGGCTCGCTGTTCATCAAATTGCCGCTGTCGATATGGTTCACCTTTGGGGGCGCAGGCCTGCCGGCGCAAGGCGTTGTGGGCTGTGCATGGGCCACATTCGTGGTCAATGTCAGCATGCTGGTGCTGGCGTTCTGGCTGCTGCGCACCCAGGACCTCTACGCACCACTGCGCATCTGGCAACGCATGGAACGCCCCCATTGGCCCACCATCCTCGGCTTTGCCCGACTGGGCGTTCCTGCGGGGCTTGCCATCCTGGTAGAAGTGACTTCGTTCACATTGATGGCCCTGTTCATTGCGCGCCAGGGCACCGTGGCCACCGCAGCACACCAGATCGCGGCCAACGTGGCGGCCGTACTGTACATGGTGCCACTGTCGCTGGCCATTGCCACCAGTGCGCGGGTGAGCTATTGGCTGGGGGCTGGCAACACAGCCCAGGCCCGCGGCATTGTTTTTATAGGTTTTAGGCTTTCAGCCCTTATGGGTGTTGCGCTAGCAGCTATATTATTAATAGCAAACGAGGCCTTGGCAGGCCTGTATTCCAGTAGCGCCGCCGTGGTGGGCGTCACCGGCGGGCTGCTGCTGTGGGTTGCGGCCTACCACGCTGCCGACGCCGTGCAAACCCTGTGTGTCTTTGTGCTGCGCAGTTATCGCGTCACCATCGCACCCCTGGTGGTGTATTGCCTGTTGCTGTGGGGTGCCGGACTGGGCGGTGGCTATGTGCTGGCGTACCATGGGTTTGGCCCATGGGCGCCCATGGGGTCTCCGGCGCCGTTCTGGGCGGCCAGCGCGCTGGCGCTGGCCATCACGGCAGGGCTGTTTGTGCTGATGCTGTGGGTTGCAATCCGTCCGGCAGCGCAGGGCGACGAAGCCGGTTCGCGGGAAACGTGACCGAGAAGACCGATCCCTTGCCGAGCGCACTGGTGATATCGAGCGTGGCGCCATGGCGCTGCACTGCATGTTTGACGATGGCAAGCCCCAGGCCTGTGCCACCTGTTTCCCGAGACCGGCTGCGGTCCACGCGGTAGAACCGCTCGGTGATGCGCGGAATATGCTCTGGCGCAATGCCTGGCCCGGTGTCGCTCACGGAAAAAATGGCGTTGCCGTCGGCCGTGTAGCGCCACTGCACGGTGATGGTGCCCCCTGCAGGTGTGTAGCGCACGGCATTGCTGATGAGATTGGACAGCGCGCTTTGCAACTCGGACGGCACGCCGGCAATATCGCCCGCGGCACGCAAATCCTGCGCAGCAGGAAACTGGAGCACATGGTGACGCTGGTGGTTTTGCGTCAACACGGCCGAAAGGGCCCGACTCTCTTCTTCACAACGCTGCATCAGGGCCTGCACCGGCGTCCATTCGGACATGCCCGGCAAGGGGCTGCCCTCCAGGCGCGAGAGCGTCAGCAGATCGTGCACCACGCTTTGCATGCGCGCCGCCTGCTGGGCCATCATCGCCAGATACCTGGCACGCTCTTCTGCGTCCAGTTGCAGGGTTTGCAGGGTTTCCACAAAACCGGTGAGCACCGTGAGCGGTGTGCGGATTTCGTGCGAGACATTGGCCACGAAATCACGGCGCATGGCGTCGGCCTGCTCCAGGGCCGTGACATCACGGGTCAGCAGCAGCTTGCGGCCGTCGCCATAGGGATGCAGGTGCACCGAAATGCGCACAGGCCGCGATGGCGTGCTGTCCCGACCCTGCAGCACTACCTCGTGGGTGAAGTTCTGGGCGGCATAGTAGGCGCCGAAATCGGGGTCCCGCACCAGGTTGCCAATGGACTGCATGACATCGCGCTGGGCATCGAACCCGAGCTGCGCCGCCGCAATCTGGTTACACCATTCAATGCGCCCCTCAGCATCGAGCAAGACAACGCCGTTGGGCGTGGCCTGAAGCGCCGCCAGAATTTCCTGCAGGCGCTGGTCGCTGTCTCTCACCTGCGCCTGGTGCTGGCGCAGCAGGCGCCGCGCCCGGTCCGTGGCCTCACCCCACATGCCAAAAATGGAGGGCACCGCTGACAGGTCACCCGAACGCAGCCACTGCAGCACACGCGCGCCCCGCCACAAATCGCCGCCAAACCAGAACCAGGCGGCCACCGCAGCCCCTGCCGCAGCCCCCCAGGGGCCCTCCAGCCA